>NZ_SMYJ01000013.1:0-62790 GCF_009720285.1 Bradyrhizobium sp. BR2003 | reverse complement strand
GGCAGCCCGGCAATGATTTGACGTCCATCAAAGGCCGAGGCCACCAAGCAAGGCATCATTTGAAATACGTTGCGAGGGCTGGCCAGACCCGGATTGTGTTCTCGTTGCGCAACGGAGGGCCTCTCCATTTTGAGAGGGTCCGGTGGAGGCCGCCATCCTCAGTTGGCGGCCTCTTTCATTACAGGGGCCCGCGCCAAGTCCATCAAAGGATAGCAGCAATGTCCGATTCCGTCACGGTTGGATGCAATGACGGAGCGTCACACGAGTCTGGGGACTCGTCACTGTTACATCGAGCGGCGGCGCTGCGCTTCGTACCACCGCAACGAAGCAGCCGCATAACCTGCCATGTGTGGAGTCCACATCAATGCGTTGCGCCGCGCCCAGTCCCAAGCCGCGCGTTCGCGCCCGATCTGATCGGTGGATTGGTCACGGCTCTTGATGTGGCCCAACTCGTGCATCGCGACCGCATAGGCAACCTCTGACGTGATGTGCGGCGTGAGGATGAATTCCAGCTCACCGCTCAGTGCCAACGCCTTCGACGGAACGTCACACCATTGGACATCCGCTTCTTCGTCGGCGCACAGTTTCAAAAAATGCTTTTTGAGATCGGCTATGGTGGTCATCTTGCAAACCTCGGATCAACAGGCGTTGTTGCCGTTGATCCCGATCAAGGAATTCCAAAAGGCCGCAGGAGCAAGCTAGATGTATTTGGATGTTGTAATGTAGGCTCCGGCTTAGAGAGCTCATTGACTTGGCAACGCTCTCGCCTTGGAGTGATTCTTCACGAACGTCATTCTCCGATGGGAGCTCGATTTTTATACTCTGTCGCGGGGTTGCTGAAATGTCGGCTTGCGACAGGAGTCCAAAGAAAGTCCGCGTCATTAGGGCTGCAATATTGTCACTAGCGTTGTGATAACTCTTAAACTTGCCCTCGATGGCACTCCTGTCCGCCGTCGTCGGATGCTCTTTAATAAGAAAGATGTCCGAGTAAGCCTCGCGGATAGCTTGGCCAAGCACCTGCTTCGACTGAGAATGGTCTCTATACTCTGAGTATCTCTGAGTTGGCGTTCCGTCGGCTGTTAGAAATCCGATGGCCTTCAGAAGAGGTATGAAAGCCCGATCGTTGGTCGAGGTGAAACCCCAATCTTTGAGCAACTGAATTGTGAATCGAGCTGGTACCTGACCGTCTTGAATTTTTCTGAGTAGGTCGGGAATGCGGTTGGTCGGCAATACGTAGGCGTTTGTTAGTGCCACAGTCTGACTCGCGGTTTTGATGTACAACCTGTAGTACGCTTCGCACTATTCATGCTTTGTTCCGCCAAGTCAATAACGGCGCAAATGCGCCGTTATTGCTGTCTCACAAAGCCT
This sequence comes from Bradyrhizobium sp. BR2003, assembly GCF_009720285.1. Taxonomy (NCBI): domain Bacteria; kingdom Pseudomonadati; phylum Pseudomonadota; class Alphaproteobacteria; order Hyphomicrobiales; family Nitrobacteraceae; genus Bradyrhizobium; species Bradyrhizobium sp. BR2003. The sequence goes on along the minus strand of NZ_SMYJ01000013.1, from coordinate 61,422 downwards.
GCCGTCTCACGAACACCCCGTCGTAGACCCGCAAGTATCGCACTTCATGCAGGTCCCGTTCCGCACCAGCGTGAAGTTGCCGCACTCCGAGCACATCTCGCCTTCGTAGCCCTTGGCCTTCGCTTCGGCGCGGCGCTCCGCCTTGGACGGGGCGGCGGCTGCGGCGGTGCCGGGCTTGCTCCAGTTCAATGCCTCGAGCTTCTCGGTCGGTGAGAGGTCGTGGCTGACCTCCTGCTTCAGGGCGACCGCGCCTTCGACGGTATCGGAGGCGCCGCGCGAGGTTGCGCCGTGGGAGGCCAGCGCGGTGACGCGGTTGCCGGCGGGCGCGTTGTCGGCGCCCTGGCTCACCGCGGCCGAGCCGCCGCGCATGACGACGAGGTTGTCGGTGCGCGACCGGGTCAGGCCTTTCGACAGGTACTTGGTCGCCTGGTGCTGGGCGGGGGCCTCATCCGGCTCCTTGCCTTCCTCGACGCCCTTGCCGAGCGCGTCGAAGCCGCTTTCGTTCGGATCGACATGGGCGAGATCGAACCGCGCCATGTAGCTCACCGCGAGCTCGCGGAAGACATAGTCGAGGATCGAGGTCGCGTACTTGATGGAGTCGTTGCCCTGCACGGGACCTGCGGGCTCGAAGCGGGTGAAGGTGAAGGCGTCGACATACTCTTCCAGCGGCACGCCGTATTGCAGACCCAGGGATACTGCGATCGCAAAATTGTTGATGAAGGAGCGCAGCGCCGCGCCTTCCTTGTGCATGTCGATGAAGATCTCGCCGAGCCGTCCGTCGTCATATTCGCCGGTGCGGAGATAAACCTTATGTCCGCCGACCACCGCCTTCTGGGTGTAACCCTTGCGGCGATCGGGCATCTTCTCGCGCTCGCGCATCACGACGATGCGCTCGACCAGCTTCTCGACGATCTTCTCCGAGACCTGGGCGGCACGCGCCGCCATCGGCTTCTCGTAGAGCGCTTCCACCGCATCGTCCTCGTCCTCATCGTCGGCGATGAGCTGCGAGTTGAGCGGCTGCGACAGCTTCGAGCCGTCGCGGTACAGCGCGTTGGCCTTCAGCGCCAGCTTCCACGACAACAGGTAGGCGGACTTGCAGTCCTCCACCGTGGCGTCGTTCGGCATGTTGATGGTCTTGGAGATCGCGCCCGAGATGAACGGCTGCGAGGCCGCCATCATCCTGATGTGGCTCTCGACCGAGAGGTAACGCTTGCCAATCTTGCCGCAGGGGTTGGCGCAGTCGAACACAGGGTAGTGCTCGGCCTTCAGGTGCGGGGCGCCTTCCACCGTCATCGCGCCGCAGATGTGCACGTTGGCGGCCTCGATCTCGCGCTTGGTGAAGCCGACGGCCTGGAGCAGGTCGAAGCCCGGCGCAGCAATGGCTTCCGCGCCGATGCCGAGCTGGTCGCGGATGAAGTCTTCGCCAAAGGTCCACTTGTTGAAGGCGAACTTGATGTCGAACGCGGTCGGCAGCGCCTTTTCCACCTTGGCGATGGCTTCATCGGTGAAGCCTTTTGCCTTCAGGGTTGAGGCGTTGATGCCCGGCGCATTCGACAGCGAGCCGTGGCCGACGGCGTAGGCCTCGATCTCGGCGATCTCGCTCTCGCGATAGCCGAGCGCGCGCAGCGCGGATGGTACTGCCTGGTTGATGATCTTGAAGTAGCCGCCGCCGGCGAGCTTCTTGAACTTCACCAGCGCGAAGTCGGGCTCGATCCCGGTGGTGTCGCAATCCATCACCAGGCCAATGGTGCCGGTCGGCGCCACCACCGTGGTCTGGGCATTGCGATAGCCGTTGACCTCGCCGAGCGCCAGCGCGTCGTCCCAGGCCAGCTTGGCGTGGGTGACGATGTCAGCTTGCGGGCAGGAGGCGTGATCGAGCGGCACCGGGTTGACCGAGAGCGCCTCGTAACCTGACGCATTGCCGTGGGCGGCGCGGCGGTGGTTGCGGATCACGCGCAGCATGTGCGCGGCGTTCTTCTTGTAGCCGGGGAAGGTGCCGAGCTCGGCCGCCATCTCGGCCGAGGTCTTGTAGGCGATGCCGGTCATCACAGCGGTCAGCGCGCCGCACAGCGAGCGGCCTTCCTTCGAGTCATAGGGCAGGCCCATGGTCATCAAGAGGCCGCCGATGTTTGCAAAGCCGAGGCCGAGCGTGCGGAATTCGTAGGACAGTTCGGCGATCGCCTTCGACGGGAACTGGGCCATCATGACGGAGATTTCGAGCACGATGGTCCAGAGCCGGCAGAGGTGCTCGTAGGACTCGACGTCGAACCGCTTGGTGGTCGTGCTGTAGAACGTCAGCAGGTTGGCGGAAGCGAGGTTGCACGCCGTGTCGTCCAGGAACATGTATTCCGAGCACGGATTGGACGCGCGGATGTCGCCGGACGACTTGCAGGTGTGCCAGTCGTTCATCGTGGTGTTGAAGTGCAGGCCGGGATCGGCGCTCGCCCAGGCGGCGTAGCCGATCTTCTCCCAGAGGTCGCGGGCCTTCAGCGTCTTCGTCACCTTCCTGGTGGTGCGGCCCACCAGATTCCAGTCACCATCCGTTTCCACCGCGCGCAGAAAATCGTCCTTCAGCGACACCGAGTTGTTGGAGTTCTGGCCGGAGACGGTGAGATACGCTTCGGAATCCCAGTCGGTGTCATAAGTGTCGAACTGGATGTCCTTGTAGCCCTGCTTGGCAAACTGGATGACGCGCTTGATGTAGTTGTCCGGCACGAGGTTGCGGCGCGCGAGCTTGATCTCGCGGCGCAGGGCCGGGTTCTTCTCCGGATCGAAGCAGTCGTCGCCACTGCCTTCGCAGTTCACGCAGGCCTTCATCACGGCCTTGAGATGCTTCTGGTTGATCTTGGAGCCGGTGACGAGGGCGGCGACCTTCTGCTCCTCCTTCACCTTCCAGTCGATATAGGTCTCGATATCGGGGTGATCGGCATCGACCACCACCATCTTGGCGGCGCGGCGCGTGGTGCCGCCCGACTTGATCGCGCCCGCAGCGCGGTCGCCGATCTTGAGGAAGCTCATCAGGCCGGACGAGCGGCCGCCGCCGGAGAGCTTTTCGCCTTCGCCGCGCAGGCTCGAGAAGTTGGAGCCGGTGCCGGAGCCATACTTGAACAGGCGCGCCTCGCGCACCCAGAGGTCCATGATGCCGCCCTCGTTGACGAGGTCGTCGCCGACGCCCTGGATGAAGCAGGCATGCGGCTGCGGATGCTCATAGGCCGACTTCGATTTTGTCAGCTTGCCGGTCTTCCAGTCGACGTAATAGTGGCCCTGGCCGGGACCATCGACGCCATAGGCCCAGTGCAGCCCGGTGTTGAACCACTGCGGCGAGTTCGGCGCGACCATCTGTTTTGCCAGCTGGAAGCGGAGTTCGTCGAAGAAGGCGAGGGCGTCTTCTTCCGTGGAGAAGTAGCCGCCCTTCCAGCCCCAATAGGTCCAGCAGCCGGCGAGGCGATCGAACACCTGCTTGGCGCTGGTCTCGCCGACGATGCGCTCGTTCTCGGGCAGCGCCGCCAGCGCGTCGGTGTCCGGCACCGAACGCCACAGCCAGGACGGCACGGTCTCTTCCTCGACCTTCTTCAGGCGCGCGGCGACGCCGGCCTTGCGGAAATACTTCTGCGCCAGCACGTCGGAGGCGACCTGCGACCAGAACTCCGGAACCTCGACGTTCTCGGCGCGGAACACGACCGAGCCGTCCGGATTGCGGATCTCTGATGTGGTCAGGCGGAAATTGATCCCGGCATAGGGAGATTGTCCGCTGGTGGTGTTGCGTCGTTCGATTCGCATGGTCGAGCCCCGTCTCTTCTTCTGCCCGGCCCCACGTTTCCCCGCAGGTGCCGGAATGTTATCTGTTCGCGGACTTGAGGGAACACGCGTCAGCACGCCTCCCGTCGTCCGCAGCTCAGCCGGTGGATCCGGCCTGTTTTCTCTCATCCGCTGGGCGCCGGTATGACCGGCCCTGCGGCGGCATCGTCCCGGCGCGCCGCCCGACTGGTCGGGTGCTCCGGGTCATGCATTCAACGCCCCAAAACGCTTCACGCGACACGTCACGCGTACGCTTCTTTGCGGGCCGGTTACGGCCTCTGTTTCCGGGTCCTTCGCGGCCCGTTCCGTCGTCCCGACAGTGGCCAAAATCAGGGCAGAGAAGCCCTTCACCCGCGGCCCGAAGGCCTGGCGGAGTGGTCATTTTGGAACCCTTGTGGGAGCGACCGGCGGGGACCCAAACACACTCGCGCCGAACAGGTTGAAAGCTAGGCCATGTCTGTCACGCCCGTCAAGGACTAGTACGAGTTTCTGAATCAAACACTAAATATGGTGGAAAGAGGGGGATAACAGGGGTCGGTGCCGCGCCTGTGATCGAGCCAACTATCGGTGAGTCCTCAGGGATTCCCAAGCCAAAAATATTCCTATCGCCTGTGGATCGGAGCTTCGCCCCGCTGTTCACAGGCGAAGTTTTTATTCGCGCTGCCGGATTGAATTTTGGGGACTCACGTAAGCCTACGGGCAAACTACGGATCAGGCATGTCAGAGCCGTGATGGTCGGGCGACAAAATCGCGGGCAAGGTGAGGCCGACTCACATCCTCTTCACACCCTTGCCGGGTTCCATGACAGTCCAGAAGCCTCAAGCGCGGCTGCGCCTTGCGCCCGCCGGCCTGATGTTCCTCGCCATCACCTCGGTGGGCTGGGGGTTCAACTGGCCGTCCACCAAGTTCCTGCTCAGCGAGCTGCCGCCGCTGACCCTGCGCGGCACCACCGGGGTGATCGGCGCCGTGCTGCTGGCGGCGCTGGCGCTGATCCGCGCCCAGAGCCTGCAGGTCGAGAAACGGCTGTGGCCGCGGCTCGTGCTGTATGCGGCGCTCAACGTCACCGGTTGGATGGTGCTGATGGGACTGGCGCTGCTCTGGCTGCCGGCGAGCGAGGCCGCGCTGATCGCCTACACCATGCCGGTATGGGCCTCGCTGCTGGCCTGGCCGGTGCTCGGCGAACGGCCGACGTTGCTGCGCACCATCGCACTGGTGATGGCCTTTGCTGGCCTCGCCGCGATCATGGGCGGCAGCGGCATCAGCGCTAGCAAAGAGAAGCTGCCGGGAATCATCATGGCGCTCGGCGGCGCCTTCGGCTTTGCGCTCGGCACCGTGCTGGCAAAGAAATATCCGCTGGTGATGCCGCCGATCCCGGCCGCGGCCTGGCAGATCGGCCTCGGCTGCGTGCCGATCGCGATCGTCGGCCTCCTGATCGAGACCACGCATCTCGACCGCATCACGACGGTCGGCTGGTGGCTGCTGGTCTATTCGACGCTGATCCAGTTTTGCGTCGCCTATGTCGCGTGGTTTGCCGCGCTCGCGCGCCTGCCGGCCTCGGTCGCGGCGATCGGCACCATGGCGGTGCCTGTGATCGGCGTGGTGGCCTCCGCGGTCGCGCTGCACGAGCCGCTGGGGCCGAGCCAGATCGTCGCGCTGCTCTTCACGCTCGCCGGCGTCGCGCTGGCGACGAGGTAGCTGCTCGGTCGACACCCCTTCACCGTTGATCTATCTCAAGTGCCGTCGTCGAGCCCGCCGGTAATATGCTTGGACTGGAGCAAGCTGCCGCGACTGGAAGCAATTCGCTTTGGCTGAAGGAGCCCTAAAATGTCTGCTCGGCGAACGGCAAGATTATGCGCCCTCCTGGCCTGCACGGGAGCTCTGCTACCCTCTCAGGCGAAGGCATTCGATTTGAACGGCGCCTGGGCAACCAACGCCGATCAGTGCAGTAAGATCTTCGTCAAGAAGGGCAATCAGATCAGCTTCGCCAGGTTTTCCGACGAGTTCGGCGGCGGCTTCGTTGCCGACGACAAGGCGATCAGAGGCTCGGCCGCGCACTGTGTCATCAAGTCGCGAAAAGAGATCGGCGATTCGATCGAGCTCCGGGCGCTCTGCGCGTCCGACATCATGACGTCCGCCATCGAGCTTCACCTGAAGATCGTCGATCAAGACAACATTTCGAGAATCTTCACCGACCCGGATATGACGGGGATGCAGTTGAGCTATTCGCGCTGCGCGATGTAGTCCGGCAAATCACTCCCCGAGCGCCTGCTGCAGCATGCCGGCGAGCTGCGCCTTGCGGTAGGGCTTGGCCAGCAGCAGCACGCCTTCGTCGAGGCGGCCGTGATGCACGATCGCATTCTCGGTGTAGCCCGAGGTGTAGAGCACCTTGATGCCGGGGCGGCGTTTTTGCACCTCATCGGCAAGCTGGCGGCCGTTCATGCCGCCGGGCATGATCACGTCGGTGAACAGGAGGTCGAACTTCTCGCCCTTGTCGACCAGCGCCAGTGCGGCGCGGGCGTCGGGCACGGCGATGGTCTTGTAGCCGAGGCTGCCCAGCTGCGTGACCACATAGTTACGCACCAGCTGGTCGTCTTCGACCACCAGGATGACTTCGCTGCCGCGCCGCACCGGCTCCGGCGCGGGCGCTTCCACCTCGACCTGGCCGCGGGCAGGGGGCAGGTAGAGCTTGATCGTGGTGCCGTGGCCTTCCTCGCTGTAGATCTTGATGTGGCCGCCGGACTGCTTGACGAAGCCGTAGACCATGCTCATGCCGAGGCCGGAGCCCTTGCCGACTTCCTTGGTGGTGAAGAACGGCTCGAACACCTTGTCCTGCACCGCGTGCGACATGCCGGTGCCGGTGTCGCTGACCGCGAGCAGCACGTAGCGGCCCGGCGTGATGTCGGGATTGGTGGCCGCATAGGCATCGTCGAGCACGATGTTGCTGGTCTCGAACAGCAGCTTGCCGCCGTTCGGCATCGCGTCGCGGGCGTTGATCGCCATGTTGAGCAGCGAATTGGCGAGCTGCGACGGATCGATATGGACGCTGGCGACGTCGGGCGCCAGCACCGAATTGATCTCGATCTGCTCTCCGAGCGTCGGCCGCAGCAGCTTGGCGATGTCGACCACGGTGCCGTTGATGTCGACGGTGCGCGGCTCGAGCGGCTGGCGGCGCGCGAAGGCGAGCAGATGCTGGATCAGCTCACGGCACCGCTCGGCGGCGCGGTCGATCAGCTCGGCGGTTTGCGCAAGCTTGGGCTGGCTGCGCAGGCTGTCGACCAGGGTCTCGGTGGTGCCGGTGATGACCGTCAGCATGTTGTTGAAGTCGTGCGCGACGCCGCCGGTCAGCTTGCCGATGGCGTCGAGCTTCTGCGCCTGCTGCAGCTTGTGCTCGGTTTCGCGCGAGGCGGTGATGTCGTGATAGATCAGCGCCGCGCCGGTGACGGTGTTGTCGTCGTCGCGCAGCGGTCGGCCCGACACCACGAGGTGGATTTCCGGCGCGCCGCGCACCGGCCGGGCGACGAATTCCAGCCCGTCGAACTCCTCGCCGCGCAGCGCCTTGGCCGAGGGCATGTCGTCGGCCTTCATCGGCGTGACGCCGTTGGCCTGGAACACGTTGCTCATGGCGCGCAGCTGCCGGACCGTCATGCCCGGCTTGTAGCGCAGCATCTTCTCGGCGGCCGGGTTCGACAGCAGCACGGTGCCGGCGCCGTCGATCACCAGCACTGCCTCCGCCATGGTGCGGAAGGTGGTTTCCATCACCGCGGTGGAACGGCGGAGTTCCTCGAGCGCGGCGCCGAGATCCTTGGTGCGTTCGGCGACCTTGCCCTCGAGCGACAGATTGGTCGCTTTGGTCGCGCTGAGCGCGCCCTGCAATTCGCGGCTGGCGCGCCGGGCCGTCAGCGTCAGCGCGACCGCGAGCAGCAGGATCATCGCCACGCCGGCGAGGTCGATCGCCAGCAGCAGCCGCCCGTTGGTCTTCGACTGGTCGGTGCGAATCCGGAGCAGGCGGCGCTCTTCGGTGACGAGGCGGTCGAGCGCGCCTCCGACCTTGTCCATCAGGGCGCGGCTCTCGCCTGCGGAGATCAGCGCCGCGGCGCCGGTCGTGTCGCCCGCCGTGCGCAACCGGATCAGTTCGGCGCCCTGCGCAATGGCGCGTTCGACCTCTGCCCTGGTGCCCGTGATCAGCTGCGCTTCCGCGGGCGCCGATTTCACCGCGGCCATCAGTTCGTCGAAGGCGGCGGTGAGGGCTGCGCTCTGCTCGCGAAACTCGTCGGCGAAGGAGGCGTCGCCGGTCAGCGCGAAACCGCGCGCCGCGCTCTCGACGCCCCGCGGCAGCGGACGCGCATCCGAAATGCATTTGAGGATTCTGAGGGTGCGATCGACCGAATCAATCTCGCTGCGCGATTTGACATCCAACCCGATCGACGCCGCGCTGATGACGAGGAGGATCGCAAGGCCGCTGCCGAGAATGAGACGCTGGGAAGCCATCGACGATTAGTACGAGCAATTATTTCGAAAGACGAGCGGAAGGTGCATACTTCGCAAGACATTCGTTAACGGCGGCGATCAGCGCCTGCGGGGTGAACGGCTTGCGCAGGCAGGCGGATGCGCCGAGCTCGATCGTCATCCGCAGGAAGTCCGGCGCGCGGTCGGCATTGGCGAAGGCATAGCCGGACATCGCGATCACGGGAATATCGGGCGCGCGTTCGTGGAAGACGCGGATCGCCTCGAACCCGCGCATATGCGGCATGAAGACGTCGACCAGCATGACGTCGAAGGTGGCCTGCTCCAGCGCGCGCATGCCGGCTTCACCGCCATCGGCGACGGTGACCTCGAAGCCCTGGCGTTGCAAGCACACCTCGATGGCAACGCACACCATCGGGTCGTCATCAACCACGAGAACGCTCGGCACGACGCATCCTCTCTCTAACGGCCTCGCGTGCCGGCGACTCGCTTGGCCTGTTCGTCAATTAAGGCGGAACCTAGACGGAAAGTCTGTATCATAGAATGCATATGCTGTTTGCTGACAAGCGGATTTCCAGCTAGCCGTGACACATCACCTGTATTTGTCCATCCCCTTTACGACAGGTCCATGACCGCAGTTCCCGTCGCCGGCCGCGCCCCGCTTGGCCTCGCATTCCTGGTGGTCGCCTCGACCGGCTGGGGACTCAACTTCCCGATCATGAAGTTCCTGCTCACGGAGTGGCCGCCGCTGTCGTCGCGCGGGCTGTGCGGCGTGGTCGGCGCGGTTGCGCTCGGCCTGGTCGCGCTGGTGCGGGGACAGACGCTGCGCGTGCCCGACGGCATGTGGTTGCGGCTTGCCTTGGTGTCGACGCTGGCGATCGGCGGCTGGGTCGCGTCCATGGGCCTCGCGCTGATCTGGCTGCGGGCCAGCGAGGCGGCCGTGCTCGGGATAACGATTCCGGTGTGGGTCGCGCTGGTGGCCTGGCCGGTGCTCGGCGAGCGCGTGTCGCTGCCGCGTGCGCTTGCGCTCTGCGTCGCGCTCGCCGGGATCGCGGCGCTGATCGGCGGCGGCGGCATCGACGCGAGCCTCGGCAAGCTGCCGGGGATTCTGTTCGCGCTCGCCGGCGCGATCTGCGTCGGGCTCGGCACGGTGCTGACCAAATCCTTCAAGCTCGCGATGCCGCCGCTGTCGCTGGCGGCCTGGCAGCTTGCGATCGGCTGCGTGCCGATCGCGATCATCGGCGTCTTGATCGAGCAGCCGCAGCTCGCCGCGCTGTCGCAGTTCGGCTGGGCGTCGATGATCTACATGACGCTGATCCAGTTCTGCCTTTGCTATGTCTGCTGGTTTGCCGCGCTCGAGCGATTGCCGGCGGCGACCGCGTCGATCGGCACGCTGCTGGTCCCCGTCGTCGGCGTGCTTGCTGCAGCGGCGATGTTGCGCGAGCCGCTCAGCGCGAGCGACATCGCAGCGCTCGTGGTGACCTTCGTAGCCGTCGCGGTTGCCTTGCGGACATGAGACTTGCGAACATGAAAAAGGGCGGCGCTGGCGCCGCCCTTGCAACTAGGAATTCAAGCCTCCATTACGGGCAGGGGTGCCGCCGGCCGTCATAGCCGAGATAGGTGCCCGAGGCCGGATCGTAGGACTTGTAGCGCTGCGCGCAGTAGCTGGCATCGCCGCCACTCGGCACCTCCACGGCAACGGACGGTTCATCGTAATAGCCGTAGCTGTCGTCATAGTAGCCGGGGCCGTAGCCATAATAGCCGGAGCCGTAATACGCGCCCGAGGCGAGGGCGCCGCCGACGACCGCACCGGCCACCGCGCCGGGCCAGAAGCCGCCGCCACGATGGTAACCGCCGTGCCAGCCGCCACCGCCGCGCCAACCGCCGCCGCCGCCGCCGCCGGCCCAGTGACCGCCGCCACCGCCGCCGTGCCAGCCGCCGCCGCCGCCACCGCCCATGGCACCTCCGCCTCCGCGGCCGCCGCCGCCAAAGCCACCACCGCCGCCGCCGCCACCAACGTGACCACCGCCGCCGCCCATCGCGCCCATCTGGGCGGCAGACTGGGCGAACGAAACGGTCGGCGCCACAGCCAACGGCAGCGCAAGCGCCAGAGCCGCGGCGGTGCTCAGAACCTTCATATTGATCATTTTGGACTCCATCAAAACGGTGAATGTCTAACCATCTCTGCGGTCGGACGTTCCCGTGCTCCACATTGATTGTCATCTTTGCGTAGCCGGCGGCTCATGTATGGCAGCTGAACAAAACTCCTCGTGAGCGCGTCATTTGGTCGCCAAACCGGCGCATAAACCGGGGGCTGTCCGAGGGGTGCGGGGCTACCTTGGCGGCGGCTGGACATTTCGGGAATGAGGTGGCATCAGAGCCGCATAGCCTCGAACCGACGACCGGCCACGCATGAAACAATTCCTGCTGAAATTCTTCACCTGGTGGAATGGCCAGACCTTTGGCACGCAATTGTGGACCTCGCGATTCGGCGAACTGGTCGGCGAGGACGAGCAGGGCAACCGCTATTACCGCACCAAGGGCGGTGAGGTCGATCCGACGCTGCATTTCGAGCGCCGCTGGGTGGTCTACAACGGCTACGCCGAAGCCTCGCGCATTCCGGCCGGCTGGCACGGCTGGCTGCATCACACCGTCGATGTGCCCCCGACCGAGCAGAACTACCAGGCGCGGGAATGGGAGAAGCCGCATCTGCCGAACCTGACCGGCACCGCGCAGGCCTACCGTCCGTCCGGCTCGACGCTGGCGAGCGGCCGCCGCCCCAAGGCAACCGGCGACTATCACGCCTGGACGCCGGGGAGCTGAGCTTCACGCAGGGTTGTCGGCGCCGTGCAGGCGCCTAAGAGCGCGCGTGCATGGCACGCGCGCCCGTGGCACGCGCGTGCGTGCCTGTGGACAACGGTAACAGCGGGGACAGGTCGGCGGCAGCCACTGTTGCCCGCTTGCGCCGCGGGCGGGTTCGCGGCTCAATGGAGCCATCTTACGGAGATGGGAAACCATCGCGTCGGATCGGGCTCCAGATCGCGACTGTCCCGATGAGCAGCGGCCTCCGAGTTGGATGCGGCCGGGAGATAGGCCCCCGGTACAGATGTCCTGAAATCGCCCGCAAATGTGAGGCTACCGTGAGACAGGAAGGGCCGCTCGGGAAACCGGGCGGCCTTTTTCTGTCGCAGGGCCGCTGAAAGCGTCAAAGCGCTCGCTTGTTTTGGGTCAGCGGCCTCGCAACGTCGCGAACGCAGTCCGCGAACACTTGCGCGACGGGGCTCAGCATCCGGCCCTTCAGGGTGAAAATTGCTGTCGGCAGATGCCACCGCGGCAACGTGACGGGCAATGCCTTCAGCAGACCGGCGCCGGGGCCGAACCGCAGCGCCGAGCCTGGAACGAGCGTGAGATAGCGTCCGGTGGCGAGCAGGCTGATGCGCAGGTGTAACGAGTTGCTGAAGACCGTTGCGGTGGGGATCGTCAGCTTCGCGGCACGGAATGCTTCGACGAAGGGCGATCCGGATTCTGCTTCCAGCGTCGACAGGATCCACGGTGCGTCGACGAGCTCTGAAAGCGTCAGCTTGCGACAGCGCGAGCGGGAGCTATTTTCTTCATCTGCTCAAGCGCCTCCGAATCGAGGGCGAGGTGAGGCCGAAGCTCCTGTCCGTAGCAGGGCGGAGCCCGGTAGAGGCTGTCGCTCGCGGCGAAGCGGAGCTAGGAGCTAACAGTGATTACCGTGCCGAATCATCGGGGTCGAGGGTGTCGCCCTTGCGGGAATGCTTCCGGACGAGCTGCAGAACTACACCACCTTCAGCGTCGGCATCAGCGCCGACGCCAGCGAGCCGAACGCTGCCGGGCCATTGATTGCGTTCCTGCGCTCGCCGGCGTCTGCCGCCGCCATGCGGGGCAAAGGATTGGAGCCCATTGCCCCCTGAGGCGCGGCCCTCGGGGAACGACAGCAATTGTCGCGTGGAACTATCAGGACACGGCTTGGGCGAGCCGCGCCGCTGCACGGCCCATCAAGTCGGCACGGCGCGCCTGCGACGGCGCGATCCGCTCTTTCATGAAGGCGAGGATCTCGGCCGGTGCGGTATCCGGCGAGCCCGCGTTGAACGGCGGGGCCGGGTTGTATTCGAGCCTGAGCTGGATCGCTTCCGCTGTCTTGCGGTCGACGAGCTGCGACACCAGCGTCAGCGCGAAGTCGATGCCCGCGGTGACGCCGCCGCCGGTGAAGCGGTTACGGTCGACGCAGACGCGCGTCCTGGTCGGGATGGCTCCGAAGCTCGAAAGGAAATCAATCGCGCTCCAATGCGTGGTGGCGCGATAGCCCTTGAGCAGGCCGGCCGCGCCGAGCACCAGCGATCCCGTGCAGACCGACGTGACGTATTTCGCTCGCTCGGCCTGCCTGCGCAGGAAGGCCAGCATGTCCTGGTCACCGACCATGTCGTCGGTGCCCAAGCCGCCGGGCACGCAGATCACGTCGAGCTGCGGGCAATCGGCAAAGGTCGTGGTCGGCGTCAGGACCATGACGGAATCGGTCGGAACGGGTTCGATGCGTTTCCAGATCAGGTGCACCTTGGCGCCGGGGACCGAGGAGAACACCTGCAGCGGACCGGTCAGGTCGAGCTGGGTCACCTTCGGGAAGACGAGCAATCCAATCTGCAGGGGTTCGGTCATCGGGGCCTCCAAATAGCGCTTGACGGAACCACGATGTCATGATGGCCTCCCGTCCAAAATGGCGTATTTCCCTCATTTTCGGACGCAGAGCTCCCGAGAGATGCAAGGCTCCTGAGACAAGGCTCCTGAGAGACGCAAGGCCCCCGAGAGAGAGCCGCCAGGAAAGTAACGTCACCTGCGAGGATTTGGCGATGATCGGCATCCTTATCTTTCCCGACTTCCAGCTGCTCGACGCGGCCGGCCCGATCGCGGCCTTCGAGATCGCGGCGCGCTTCGCCAACAACGCGCCTGATATCAGGACGATTGCCGTGAAGGCTGGGCCGGTGCGCTCTTCGTCCGGCGTCGAGATGCTCGCGCGCGGCTTCAAGCCGTCGACGGCGATCACGACGCTGATCATTGCGGGCGGCAACGGCGTGCGCACGCCGGCGACCTGTCCGGCCACGCTGTCATTCGTGCGGCGGATGGCGGGCCGCGGCATTCGCGTCGCCAGCGTCTGCTCGGGCGCCTATGTGCTGGCCGAGGCGGGCCTGCTCGACGGCCGCCGCGCCACCACGCATTGGCAGCGCACGCCGCATTTCGTGAAGACCTATCCGAAGATCAAGCTCGAGCCGGACCAGATCTTCGTCCGCGACGGCAACATCTGGAGTTCGGCCGGCATCACCGCCGGCATCGACCTCGCGCTCGCGATGATCACCGAGGATTATGGCGACGAGGTCGCGCAGAACACCGCGCGGCAGCTCGTGCTGTACCATCGGCGCAGCGGCGGGCAGTCGCAGTTTTCCTCGCTGCTGGAGTTGAAGACGCCGAACGGAAGGTTCGGGCCGCTGCTCGCCTGGGCGCGCGAGCATCTCGATGCGCCGCTGACGGTCGAGGACCTCGCCGACAAGGCCGGGATGAGTTCGCGGCATTTCACCCGCGCCTTCATCGCGGAGACCGGCACGACGCCGTCGAAAGCGGTGGAGCGGCTGAGGATCGAAGTCGCGCGGCAGCGCGTGCAGTCGTCGGGCGAGGCGATCGAGCGCGTCGCCGAGATCACCGGCTTCCGCGATCCCGAGCGTATGCGCCGCGCCTTCATCCGCGCCTTCGGCCAGCCGCCGCAATCGCTGCGGCGTGCCGCGCGGGCGGGGTAGGCGCATTTGGGACAAGCTCGTTGTCCGATTTCACGCCATCCACGCCGTCTTTGCAGCGATGAACCTGGCGAGGGTTCCCGTGACCCACGTTAAGTGGGCATTGGGGACCCGAGGAGGTTCTAATGACAAAGCATCGAACGATTACCGGGTTCGTGGCTGTCGCCCTGCTGGCTGTCACCGCAACCGCCGCGACCATCAAGTCGCACGCGCCCCGGACCGACGGCACCGTCGTCGCCGGCACGGACTCGCTCCCGGCCAGGGATTTCAGCGACCGCTGGTCCGCGTTATCCGACTTGTCTCCGGCGACGGTCACGGCCGGGCGTGCAACTGACGCGCGTTAAGGTCATGGACGGAGGTCCGGCCCGGTCGAGGACGCGACCCGGGTAGAGATCACTCGTCTCGCAATAAAAAAGCCCCGCCGAAGCGGGGCAAGATGTTGAACGAGCGACTTAGTCTTGAGCGACCTGGTCTTGAATAGAACTAACGGTTCTGCCGCGCCGGAATAGCGCAGTCATTCGCCAATACAGGATCAGCCCACGATCGCAGAGATCCACGGATGCGCTGATCACGAAACGTGCTTCAACCGAAAAATCACTGGCTCAATGTATCGGTTGCGATCTTCTTCTTGAGTGCTTCGCAGGTATCCCTGACCTCCGCGGTCATCAACGAGACGGCTTCGATCTGCAGGAAGAAACGCTTGCCCTGATCGCGGTAACCGGCAGCGAACTCCTTGATCTCGGCGATCATGTCATGGACGCCTGCGACCATGACCTCGCAGTTCTTGGCGGCCAGTTGCAGTTCCGATCCAAGGGCCTCGATTTCCTTCACCGCCGCTTCGTATTCGCGCACGACCGCCTCGGCCGACAGCTTGCCCACCTCGTTGACGCCGTTGCGATGCTCGACATAGTCCGGCATCGGCGAGAGGGGCCGGATGTTGCTGCGTGGTCGATGCGAAGTCACCGTGTTGATTTCGTCCTCCATCTGCTCCGACGGAGCGCGGGCGAGGACCTCTGCACTAACACTCATGCGAACTCTCCATAAGTTGTTACGGCGAATGGAGTTTAGCAATGTCAACGGATTTGTCTCGATTTTCCACAGTTTTGAGGTGAACGCAATTGTGCACTGCAGCATCGTGTTGCGTCAATGTGGCGCGTCGGGGTGCCAGCCAAGCAGTGCCAGCATCACGAAGAAGCCGACGACATAGGCCGCCATGATCGGCCAGCCCTGAGTGATCCAGCGGACCACCGATTTGGCTTCCGGATACATGTTGGACACGGCAACGCCTGCCGACGAGCCGAACCAGACCATCGATCCGCCGAATCCGACCGCATAGGCAAGAAAGCCCCAGTCATAGCCGCCTTGCTTCAACGCCAGCGCGGTCAGGGGAATGTTGTCGAACACCGCCGAGACGAAGCCGAGCCCGAGCGCGGTCTGCCACGACGCGGCGGGCAATTTCTCCACCGGCATCATCGAGGCCGCCGTCACCAGCGCGAGCAGGAAGACGGTGCCCTTCAGCGTCTCGGGCATCACCGACCAGTCCGGCCGCCGCAGCGCTGAGGTGACCAGGATCGCGGCCCAGACCGCGAGCCCGAGCACGGGCAGCGCATCGAGCAGCGCGGGGAACCTCAGCTTGGCCATCACATTGGCGGTCAGCGCGGCGAGCAGGATCACGGCCACGATCGCAACCCGCGCCCAGTCGATTCTGAGGCCGGACGGTGCGTCCTTCACGATCGGGGAAAAGCGGTGCTGTTGCAGCGAGGCCGGCACCGCAAACACCAGCATCGCGACGATAGCTGCGAGATATGCCTCCACTACGGTGAGTGGGCTGATGCCGTCGATCCACATCATCGTCGTCGTGGTGTCGCCGACGACGCTGCCGGCGCCGCCGGCATTCGATGCGGCGACGATGGCCGCGAGATAGCCGATATGCACACGGCCTCGGAACACGTGACGGGCCACGGTGCCGCCGATCAGCGCGGCCGCGATATTGTCGAGGAAGCCCGACAGCACGAACACGATGACCAGCAGGATCAGTCCGCCCTTCCAGTCATCGGGCAGCAGCGCCGGCATCTCGTCGGGAATGCGGCTCTCCTCGAAGTGGCGCGACAGCAGCGCAAAGCCCATCAGGAGCAGGAACAGGTTGGCGAGCGTGACCCACTCATGCTCCATGTGATGCGCGAGACCGGGCAGGCCCGCGCCGAATTTCGCGAAGCCCGCGAACAGCAGCTTGTAGGCGACGATCGCGGCAAGGCCCGTCAGCGCCACCGCGAGCGTGTGGTGATGGAAGATCGCGACGCCGAGCAGCGTCAGCGCGAACAGGATGAAATCGAGCGGGATACCGTAGACGAGGAGTGGCGTGAGCAAGACGATCTCGATGGCTGGAGTGCCCGGCGGCGTGAAAGCGCTGACGGCCGCACTATCGCGCGTCGTGCGGAACTTCAAGGCGCGCTAATGCCGCAACAGGCTCGCGATGCGCTCGCGAGCCTCGAGCGGGGACGATGCCAGGCACGTCGCCGCTGATCTGATCGCTCAGCCGAGCGTCTTCAGCCAGGCGCTGATCTCGGTCACCGCGACATTCGCCTGATTGAGCAGCTTGCCCATGGTGAAGAAGCCGTGGAACTGGCCGGGAAAATGCCGGTAGGTCACCGGCACGCCGGCGTCCTCAAGGAATTTCGCATACTCGTCGCCTTCGTCGCGCAGCGGATCGGCGCCGGCGGTCAGCACATAGGCCGGCGGCAATCCGGCAAAGTCGTTTGCGCGCGCCGGCGAGGCGCGCCAGTCGTTGCTGTCGGCGTCGCCGAGATAATGGTTGGCGAACCAGCCGATCACCGAATGCGTCAAGAGGATGCTGGTCTCGGGCTCACTGTGCGAGGGATGCTTCCGCGAGAAATCGGTCGCGGGATAGATCAACAGCTGGGCGGCGAGCTTCGGTCCGCCGTCGCGGGAGGTGAGGGCCACCACCGCCGCGAGGTTGCCGCCGGCGCTGTCGCCGCCGACGGTCAGGCGCGCGGCGTCGATGCCGAGATCCCTGGCATTGGCGGCGACCCATCGGGTCGCGGTGACGGCGTCGTCCACCGCGGCAGGGAAACGATGCTCGGGCGCCAGGCGATAGTCGATCGAGATCACGATCAGCTCGCCCTCATGGGCAAGCTTCTGGCAAACCACCTCATGGGTATCGAGATCGCCGATCACCCAGCCGCCGCCGTGGAAGAACACCAGGCATGGCGCGAGCCCGTCTTTCGTGCGCAACGTGTTCGGCGTGTAGATGCGGGCAGGGATGGCGCCGTGCGGCGCCGGGATCGCGAGCGGCTTGCTCGATTCCAGCGCGGGCGGCTCGGGATTGGAGACGACGCGGGCGGCTCGGTAATAGTCGCGCGCTTCCGGCGCGGTCAGCGTCTCATAGGCGGGACGGCCGGCCTCCTGGAACGCCTTGTAGACGGCAGCGGCATCGGGATCGAGAACGACGGGCATAGACAACAAAACCTTCTTGTGATGCTGAACTGAATGTCAGGCAGCGGTGCGGCCGCCATCGACGGTGTAGGCGGAGCCGGAGACGTAGCTCGCCTCGTCGGAGGCGAGAAAAGCGACGATGGAGGCGACCTCGCTTGCGAGGCCAAGCCGGCGCGCCGGGATGCGATCGACGATCTTCTCGATCGGCGGCGGCGCGTTGCCGCCGGAGCGGCCCTGCAGGATCGTGCTCAGCATCCGGCTCTCGATCATGCCGGGACAGACGCAATTGACCCGCACGCCGGTGCCGGTGCATTCCCAGGCCGCGCTCTTGGTCAGCCCGATCACCGCGTGCTTGCTCGCGCTGTAGACCGCGATCATCGGTGATCCCATCAGGCCGGCGATCGAGGCGGTGTTGATGATGCTGCCCTGGTTCTGCTTCAGCATGACAGGCAGCACATGCTTCATGCCGAGGAAGACGCCGACGACATTGACGTCGAGCACCCGGCGGAAGCTCTCCAGCGAATATTCGGGGATCGGCTTGATGTCGCCCTCGACGCCGGCGTTGTTGTAGAAAACATCGATGGTGCCGAAGCGGTCGACGGCGGCGCGGACATAGTCCTTGACCTCGTCCTCGTCGGTGACGTCGGCCTCGATTGCGAGGGCCTCGGCCGAGGCGGGCAGGTCCTTGATGGCGGCTTTGAGATCGGCCCCCTTGCGGTCGACTGCGACAATCCGCGCCCCCCGTTCGGCGAGCAGTTGGAGCGTGGCGGTTCCGATGACGCCGGCAGCCCCGGTGACGACGGCGACCCGGCCGTCGAGCCTGATGCGATCGGGCATGGTGGGTTTCCTCTGGCTGGTCCGGTTCGATCCGGATTTTCCTGGTTTTTCACGCGTGGCGGCGTGGCTTCAGCGTGAGGACTATCACACGTGTTCCCAGCAGTGACCAGAGGCTGGCCAAAGGCCGCCCCGTGGACCGGGGAGAGGTGGCCGGGTGCCCTTTCCCCGCCGTATTCGGCGTGTTAACCGGTGGCCTGCGAGCGGCCGATATCAAGGTAGACTGTCGCGAGCCCGATTCGCCCTTTAAAGCCGCGCGAGATGCTTCGAACCGTTGCCCTGACTGGCTTTGCGGCCCTGGTTGCCGCCTCAACCATCTCGCTTGCGCCGCCCGCGCGCGCGCAGATCGGAACGATTTTCTCCGATCCCGCGCCGCGTCCGCCCGGCTCGATCCCGCGTGGTCAGGCGGCGCCTCCCAGCGACGACGACGAGGAAGTGCCGGAACTGCCGCGCGGCCGGCTGCTGCCGACACAGCCGCGGGCGCTGCCGCCAGGCCAGGCGGTGCCGCCGCCCGGCAGCGTGCAGTCGCAGCCGCTGGCGCCGCCGCCCGGCTCGACGGTGGCTCCGCAGGGCACCCAGCCCGGTGTCGCCGTGCAGCCGCCGCAACCCGGCGGTCCCGCCGTTGCCAACACACCGCCCGGTACCAACCCGCTGCCGCCGGGGCAGCGTCCCAAGGGGACGCCCCAGGGCGCGCCGCAGGGCACCCCGCCGCAGACGCCTGCGGCGTTGCAGCCGGGCGACGAGGTCGTGCAGGAGCCGCCGTCGACCAAGATCACCAACAAGAAGGCGAGCTTCTCAGGTCTCGACAAGATCACCGGACGCATCATCAATTTCGACGAGGATATCGGCGAGACCGTGCAGTTCGGCGCGCTGCGGGTGAAGACCGATGCCTGTTACACGAGGCCGTCGACGGAAGCCGCCAACACCGACGCCTTTGTCGAGGTCGACGAAATCACGCTGCAGGGCGAGGTGAAGCGGATCTTCTCGGGCTGGATGTTCGCGGCGAGCCCCGGCCTGCACGGCGTCGAGCATCCGATCTACGACATCTGGCTGACCGACTGCAAAGGGCCGGACCAGACCATCGTGACCGCCGCGCCCGATCCGCCGAAGGCGCCGACGCCGCCTCCGCCGCCGGCCCAGAAGCGCGCGCCGCAGAAGCAGGCCGCGCCGCGTCCGCCGCCGCTGCCGCAATACCAGCAGCAGCAGCCGCCACCTCCGCCGCCCCAGCAACAGCAGCGGCCGGGCGGGTTGTTCGGCGGATTGTTCGGGAATTAGGTGACACTGCGTAGCCCGGACGGAGCGTTAGCGAAATCCGGGTTCTTCTCGCGCGGACAGACCGCCCCGGATTGCGCTTCGCTTTATCCAGGCTACGCGTCATTTCAATTACGCTCGGCGATGATCGCCAGCGCGTCGGCGCCCTTGACCGGCTGGGTGGCGTCGAGCTTGCGGAAATCCGCCGGCGCGCCCGTGATCGCCTTGTCGAGCAGCGTGCGATAGCGGCGCCGCGAGATCTCGATCGCGCCGAACGTCCGCAGGTGCTCCGTCACATATTGCGTGTCGAGCAGTTCGAACCCGCCCGCGATCAGCCGCGCCACCAGATGCACCAGCGCGACCTTCGATGCGTCGCGCGTGGTGTGAAACATGCTTTCGCCGAAGAAGGCGCGGCCGAGGCTGACGCCGTAGAGCCCGCCGACCAGATTGTCGTCCTGCCAGACCTCGACGCTGTGGCAATGGCCCGACGCGTACAGCCCGACATAGAGATCGCGGATGCGCTTGTTGATCCAGGTGTCGTCGCGGCCGGGCTGTGGCGCCGCGCAACCGGCGATCACGGCCTTGAACGCGGTATCGACGGTGACGGTGAAGGCATCCGAGCGCACGGTGCGCGCCAGGCGGGAGGCGACGCGGAAGCCGTCGAACGGAATCACGCCGCGCAATTCCGGCTCGACCCAGAACAGGGTCGGATCGTCGGCGCTCTCCGCCATCGGGAAGATGCCGCAGGCATAGGCGCGCAACAGCACCTCGGGCGTGATCTCGGAGGAGGCGGAGTCGCGTGAGGTCATAGCGCCAAGGATAGCAAAGCGCGGGCGGTCTTGCGATGGGGGCTGCCACCGGGACGCTACGTGTTGACGAAACGCGCCGGTTCCTCCACAAGCCGCGCCGTTCCGACGCAGTTTCCCGAGACGGACTGCGCGGTCGTGCTAGATTGCAACAAAAAGATGGCGGCGCTGCCGGGACACGGTGGCTTGCGCGCCCGACAATCGACACAGGTGAGGGGGACGCTGCATGAAACGGTCGTGGCGGACGTTTGCGCCGTTGCTGGTCTGGCTGGTGATCTATCTGGTCCCGGTGCCGTCGGGGCTGAACGCCAATCAGTGGCACTATTTCGCGGTGTTCGCCGCCGTGATCACCGGGCTGATCCTTGAATCGATGCCGGTCGGCGCGGTCGGTCTGATCGGCCTGACGGTCGCCGGCATCGGCGGCTATGTCGAGCACGACCCGAACAAGTCGCTGCGCTGGATGCTCGGCGGCTTTTCCGAGAGCACGGTGTGGCTGATCGTCGGCGCCTTCGTGTTCTCGATCGGCTATCGCAAGAGCGGGCTGGGCCGCCGGCTGGCGCTGCTCCTGGTGCGCGGCCTCGGCCGCCGCACCATCGGGCTCGGCTACGCGGTGGCGTTCTCCGATCTCGTGCTGGCGCCGGCGACGCCGTCCAACACCGCGCGCTCGGGCGGCACGATCTATCCGATCGTCAGCAACATCCCGCGCATCTACGGCTCGGAGCCCGGCCCGACCGCGGGCAAGATCGGCACCTTCGTGATGTGGACCGCGTTCGCGACCACGGCCGTCACCAGCTCGCTGTTCCTGACCGCGCTGGCGCCGAATGCCGCCGCGCTCTCGATCGCCAAGAAGCTCGTCAACATCGAGGTCGGCTGGTCGCAATGGTTCATCGGCTTCGCGCCGCTCGGCATCCTCTTGCTGCTGCTGGTGCCGCTGCTCAGCTACCTGGTCTGCCGGCCCGAGATCAAGGAGAGCCCGGAGATCGTGACCTGGAGCGAGGGCGAACTCGCCAAGATGGGGCCGCCGTCGCGGCACGAATGGATCATGGCGGTGCTGGTGGTGCTCGCGATGTTCCTGTGGATCTGCGGCTCCAATCCCAATATCAGCGTGCCGCTGCTCGGCTCGAACTTCATCAACGCGACCACCGTCGTGTTCGTCGTGATCTCGCTGATGCTGCTGACCGGCGTGATCGCGTTCGAGGACATCGTCGCGGAGAAGAGCGCGTGGGAGGTATTTTTCTATTTCACCTCGCTGCTCACGCTGTCGTCGGGCCTCAACGAGATCGGCTTCATCAAATGGGTGGCCGAGGGCTATGCCAAGCCGCTCTCCGGCACGTCACCGCTGGTCGGGATGATCCTGCTCGTCACCTTCTTCTTCTGGATCCACTATTTCTTCTCGAGCATCACCTCGCATACCGCCGCCGTGCTACCGGTGGTGCTCGCCGTCGGCTCCAGTATTCCCGGCCTGTCGGTGCAGACCCTGATGCTGCTCTGCGTCTATTCGCTGGGCCTGATGGGCGTGATCTCGCCTTATGCCACGGGACCGGCGCCGATGTATTACGGCAGCGGCTATATCGGCAAAGGCGACTTCTGGAAATTCGGGCTGATTTTCGGCCTGATCTACTTTGCCGGATTGTTGCTGATCGTGTTGCCCTGGTTACAAATGATCGGGTAAAATAGCCACAATCCAGCGAGAGACAGCGGCCGACCGGGAAGCGCCGCTATCCTTTACAATTCTTAACGCGCTTTGTCCGGCAGAAGCCTTCAAAATGCTTCGTCGGATGTGGCGCGCGCGGAGTTCAGGGACACATAGAGCCGCGCGAGCTCATTCGTGTTTCTTCGTGGGCAGGTTATGGACCAGCAGATCAAAGACCCGTCGATTGTGGCGCCCGAGCGAACCAGGCGAGGGTCGCGTTGGCGAGGGTTTCTGACGGGATGTCTCGTGTTGGCGGTGCTTGCCGGCATCGTCTGGTGGACGCGGCAGCAGGCCGCGCCGCCGCAGGCCGGTGGCGGGCGCAACGCCGGGCCGATGTCGATCGTGCCGGAGACGATCGGCAAGGGCGATATCGGCGTCAGCCTGAATGCGCTCGGCACCGTGACGTCGCTCGCGACCGTGACGATCAGGAGCCAGATCAGCGGCTATCTGATGAAGATCGATTTCAAGGAGGGCGATGAGGTCAAGAAGGGTGACCTGATCGCCGAGATCGATTCGCGCCCCTATGAGGCGACGCTGGCGCAGGCCAAGGGACAGCTCGCCCGCGACGAGGCGCAGCTGAAGGGCGCCCAGGTCGATCTCACCCGGTACCAGAACCTCGCCGCGCAGAACGCCGTGCCGCATCAGACGCTCGACACCCAGGTCGCGCTGGTCGCGCAGTACCAGGGCACGGTCGAAGCCGATCGCGCCTCGGTGAAGTCGGCCGAGGTGAATTTGCAATATTGTCATATCGTGTCGCCGATCAACGGACGTGTCGGACTGCGCCAGGTCGATCTCGGCAACTATGTGACGCCCGGCGACACCAACGGCCTCGTCGTGATCACGCAGCTCGAGCCGATCAGCGTGCTGTTCACGCTGCCGGAGGACAATCTGCAGGCGGTCGCAAAGCGGTTGAAGGAGGGCGCGGTGCTGCCGACGGCGGCCTATGACCGCAGCGGCGCCAACAAGCTCGCCGAGGGATCGTTGCAGACCTTCGACAGCCAGATCGATGCGACCACCGGCACCATCAAGCTGCGCGCGCAGTTCGAGAACGACAAGCGCACGCTCTATCCGAATCAGTTCGTCAACGTCCGCCTGCTGCTCGATACCCACAAGGATGCGACGACGATGTCGACCGCCGGCATCCAGCGCGGCGTCCCCGGCACCTTCGTCTATCTCGTCAACGCCGACAGCACGGTCTCGGTGCGGCCGGTCAAGCTCGGCGTCACCGACGGCGACCGGGTCGAGGTGCTGTCCGGGCTTGCGCCCGGCGATCGCATCGTGATCGACGGCGCCGACAAGCTGCGCGAGGGCGCCAAGGTGGTCGTGCGTTCCGCCACTGACGCCGCGAACCCGGGGGCTGCGGCCAAGGGGACGGCGAGTGGCGCGGCGAAGGGAGATAGCAAGGACGGCGCTGATCCCGGAGGCGGCCACCACAAGCGGTCCGAGGACGGGCAGAAGAAATGAACCCGTCGCGGCCATTCATCCTGCGGCCGGTGGCGACGACCCTGATGATGATCGCCATCATGTTGTCGGGCATGCTGGCGTTCAGATTTCTCCCGGTCGCGGCGCTGCCGGAGGTCGACTATCCGACCATCCAGGTGCAGACCTTCTATCCGGGCGCGAGCCCCGACGTGATGACCTCGTCGGTGACGGCGCCGCTCGAGGTGCAGTTCGGCCAGATGCCGAATCTGACCCAGATGAGCTCGGTGAGCTCGGCGGGCTCGTCCGTGATCACGCTGCAGTTCGGCCTGTCGATCTCGCTCGACGTCGCCGAGCAGGAGGTGCAGGCCGCGATCAATGCCGCGGGCAATCTCTTGCCGTCGGACCTTCCGGCACCGCCGATC
Organism: Bradyrhizobium sp. BR2003; assembly: GCF_009720285.1. NCBI lineage: Bacteria > Pseudomonadati > Pseudomonadota > Alphaproteobacteria > Hyphomicrobiales > Nitrobacteraceae > Bradyrhizobium > Bradyrhizobium sp. BR2003. The sequence goes on along the minus strand of NZ_SMYJ01000013.1, from coordinate 37,475 downwards.
TACGCCAAGGTCAATCCAGCCGACGCGCCGATCCTGACCCTCGGCCTGACCTCGAAGACCATGCCGCTGACCCAGGTGCAGGATTTCGTCGACACGCGGCTGGCGCAGAAGATCTCGCAGCTGCCCGGCGTCGGCCTCGTCAGCATCAGCGGCGGCCAGCGGCCGGCGGTGCGCATCCAGGCCGACATCCGCAAGCTCGCGGCCTACGGCCTCAACATCGACGATCTCCGCACCACGCTCGGCAATGCCAACGTCAACACGCCGAAGGGCAATTTCGACGGCGCGATGCGCGCCTACACCATCAATGCGAACGACCAGATCCGCCGTGCCAGCGATTACCGCTCGCTGATCATCGCCTACAAGAACGGCTCGCCGGTCCGCCTCAGCGATGTCGGCAACGTCGTCGACGGCGCGCAGAACGACAAGCTCGGCGCCTGGATGAACGAGACGCCGGCGATCATTCTCAACATCCAGCGCCAGCCCGGCGCCAACGTGATCTCGGTGGTGCAGGGCATCAAGGACCTGCTGCCGCAGCTGCAGGCGACGCTGCCGGCCGCGATCGACCTCAATATCCTGACCGACCGCACCGTCACGATCCGGGCCTCGGTCCGCGACGTCGAATACGAGCTGTCACTCGCCGTGATCCTGGTCGTGCTTGTCATCTTCGTGTTCCTGCGCTCGACCCGCGCCACGCTGATCCCGAGCCTGTCGGTGCCGCTCTCGCTGGTCGGCACGCTGGGCGCGATGTACCTGTTCGGCTTCAGCCTGAACAATCTGTCGCTGATGGCGCTGACGATCGCGACCGGCTTCGTGGTCGACGACGCCATCGTCGTGATCGAGAACATCTCGCGCTACATCGAGGAGGGCGAGCCGCCGCTCGAGGCGGCGCTGCGAGGGTCCGAGCAGATCGGCTTCACCATCATCTCGCTGACGGTGTCGCTGATCGCCGTGCTGATCCCGCTGCTGTTCATGGGCGACGTCGTCGGCCGCCTGTTCCGCGAATTCGCCATCACGCTGTCGGTCACGATCCTGATCTCCGCCGTGGTGTCGCTGACCCTGGTGCCGATGGCCTGCGCGAAGCTGCTGAAGCCGGAGGCCATGGCGCGCGAGAACACCTTCCAGCGGCTCAGCCGCGAAGGCTTCGATGCCGTGATCGCGATCTACGCCCGGATGCTCAACTGGGTGCTGGATCGCCAGACCTTCGTGCTAATGATCGCGCTCGCCACCTTTGGCCTGACGGCGCTGCTCTATGTCGTCATCCCCAAGGGCTTCTTTCCGGTGCAGGACACCGGCGTGATCCAGGCGATCTCGGAGGCGCCGCAATCGGTGTCCTATGCGGCGATGGCCGAGCGGCAGCAGCGGCTCGCCAGCGCGATCCTGAAGGATCCGGACGTGCAGAGCCTGTCGTCGTTCATCGGCGTCGACGGCACCAACACCACGCTGAACAGCGGCCGCATCCTGATCAATCTGAAGCCGCATGAGCAGCGCAAGGCCAATGTCTCGACGATCATGGACCGGATCAAGGCCAGCACTGCGGCGCTGACCGGGATCACGCTCTACATGCAGCCGGTCCAGGACCTCACCATCGAAGGCACGGTGAGCCGGACGCAGTACCAGTTCATCCTGCAGGATGCCGATCCGAACGAGCTTGCGGAATGGACGCCGAAGCTGGTCGACAAGCTCCGGGAATTGCCCGAGCTCAGCGACGTCACCAGCGACATCTCGGCGCAGGGGCTCTCGGTGTTCGTCGACATCGACCGCGACCAGGCGGCGCGGTTCGGCATCACGCCGGCGACGATCGACAACGCGCTGTACGATTCCTACGGCCAGCGCATCGTCTCGACCGTCTTCACCAATTCGAACCAGTACCGCGTGATCCTGGAAGCCGATCCGTCGCTGCAGAATTCGCTGGATTCGCTGTCGTCGATCTATTTGCCGTCATCGGTGGGCTCGACGCCGGTGCCGCTGTCTGTGATGGCCAAGATGCGGGTGGAGACCGCGCCGCTGCAGATCTCGCATCTCGGCCAGTTCCCGTCGGCGACCGTCTCGTTCAATCTCGCCCCGGGCGCCTCGCTCGGCGGGGCGGTGACGGCGATCAAGCAGGCGCAGCTCGACATCAACCAGCCGCTCGGCATGATCACGAGCTTCCAGGGTGCGGCGCTGGCGTTCCAGTCCTCGCTGTCCAACCAGCTGTTCCTGATCCTGGCCGCGATTATCACGGTCTATATCGTGCTCGGCGTGCTCTATGAGAGCTTCATCCATCCTTTGACCATTCTCTCGACGCTGCCCTCGGCCGGCATCGGCGCGCTGCTGGCGCTGATGATGGCCGGACAGGATCTCACCATCATCGCGATCATCGGCATCATCCTCCTGATCGGCATCGTGAAGAAGAACGCGATCATGATGATCGATTTCGCGCTCGATGCCGAGCGCAACGAGGGCAAGCCGCCGCGGGAGGCGATCTACCAGGCCTGCCTGCTGCGGTTCCGGCCGATCATCATGACGACGATGGCTGCGGTGCTCGGCGCGCTGCCGCTGATGCTCGGCAGCGGCGCGGGGTCCGAGCTGCGGCATCCGCTCGGCATTTCGATCGTCGGCGGCCTCCTGGTGAGCCAGCTGCTGACCCTGTTCACGACACCGGTGATCTACCTCTGGTTCGATCGTCTCGCGCTGCGGTTTGCCGGGCGGGCGGACGAGATCGGCGAGGCGAGCGGGTCGCGTTGAGACATGGATCCGTCGACGCCCTTCATCCGTAGGCCGGTCGCAACGACGCTGTTGACGTTCGGGCTCGCGGCGGCCGGCATCGTCGCGTTCTTCAAGCTGCCGGTGTCGCCGCTGCCGCAGGTGGATTTCCCGACCATCTCGGTACAGGCGACGCTGCCCGGCGCCAGCCCGCAGGACGTCGCGACGACGGTCGCAAGTCCGCTTGAAAGGCACCTCGGCCAGATCGCCGATGTCACCGAGATGACGTCGTCGAGCTCGGTCGGCTCGACCCGCATCACGCTGCAGTTCGGGTTGAACCGCGATATCAACGGCGCGGCGCGCGACGTGCAGGCCGCGATCAATGCCGCGCGGGCCGACCTGCCGACCAGCCTGCGCAGCAATCCGACCTACCGCAAGGTCAATCCGGCCGATGCGCCGATCCTGATCCTGACGCTGACATCGGATACGTTGACGCGCGGCGATCTCTACGACGCTGCCTCCACGGTGCTGGCGCAGAAGCTGTCGCAGGTCGAGGGCATCGGCGAGGTCGTGGTCGGCGGCAGCTCGCTGCCGGCCGTGCGCGTCGATCTGATCCCGCAGGCGCTCTACAAATACGGCATCGGGCTGGAAGACGTCCGCGCGGCGCTGTCGAGCGCCAACGCCCACAGCCCGAAGGGCGGCATCGACGTCGGCGACCAGCGCTACCAGATCTACGCCAACGACCAGGCCAACAAGGCCGACGATTACAAGTCGCTGATCGTGGCCTACCGCAATGGCGCGCCGGTTCATCTCTCCGATGTCGGCGAGGTGGCCGATGGCGTCGAGAACCTGCGCAATGCCGGGCTCGCCAACGGCAAGCCGGCGGTGCTGATCATCCTCTACCGGCAGCCGAACGCCAACATCATCAGTACCGTCGACCTCGTGAAGGGGCTGATGCCGCAGCTGCAGGCATCGGTCTCGCCGGCGATCGACATCGGCTTTGCGGTCGACCGTTCGACCACCATCCGCACCTCGCTCCGGGACGTCGAGCGAACCCTCGTTCTGGCGGTGCTGCTGGTCATCATCGTGGTGTTCGCGTTCCTGCGCAATGCGCGCGCCACCTTCATCCCGGTGGTGGCGGTCTCGGTCTCGCTGGTCGCGACCTTCGGGGCGATGTACCTGTTCGGCTACAGCCTCGACAACCTCTCGCTGATGGCGCTGACGGTCGCGACCGGCTTCGTGGTTGACGACGCCATCGTGGTGCTGGAGAACGTCACCCGGTACATCGAGGACGGCCTGAGCCCGCTTGAGGCGGCGCTGAAGGGCGCCAACGAGGTCGGATTCACCGTGCTGTCGATGAGCATCTCGCTGATCGCGGTGTTCATCCCGATCCTGCTGATGGCCGGCATCGTCGGGCGGCTGTTCCGCGAGTTCGCGATGGTGATCTCGATCTCGATCCTGATCTCGCTCGCGGTCTCGCTGGCGACCACGCCGATGATGTGCGCCGTGCTGCTAAAGCCGGACGCCGGCGGCCACGGCCGGCTCTATTGGGCGAGCGAGCGCTTCTTCGAGGCGATGCTGAATTTCTACCGCAGGACGCTGGCCGCGGCGCTGGCGCATCCAATGTCGGTGATGCTGATCCTGGCGGCGGTGTTCGGCCTCAACTTCTATCTCTACGACGTGATCCCGAAAGGCTTCTTCCCGCAGCAGGACACCGGCCGCCTGGTCGGCTCGATCCAGGCCGACCAGAGCGTGTCGTTCCAGCTGATGCAGCAGAAGCTCGCGCAGTTCGTCGGCATCATCAAGCGCGATCCGGCGGTGGAGACGGCGGTCGGCTTCACCGGCGGTGGACAAACCAATTCCGGCTTCGTGTTCGTCTCGCTGCGCCCGCTCGATGAGCGCAGGATCGGCGCCGACGGCGTGATCGCGCGGCTGCGCCGCGAGATGTCGGTGGTGCCGGGCGCGAGCCTGTTCCTGCAGGCGGTGCAGGACATCCGGGTTGGGGGCAGGGCCTCGAACGCGCAGTATCAGTACACGCTGCAGGGATCGACGCTGGAGGAGCTCAATGAATGGACGCCCAAAATCGCCGCGGCCCTGCAGCGCGATCCCGATCTCGCCGACGTCAACAGCGACCAGCAGAACAAGGGCCTGGAATCCGATCTCGTGATCGACCGCGACGCCGCGGCCCGGCTCGGTGTCACGGTGAGCCAGATCGACAACACCCTCTACGATGCTTTCGGCCAGCGGCAGGTGTCGACGATCTATGTCGCGCGCAACCAGTACCACGTCATCATGGAGGTCGCGCCGCGCTACTGGCAGAATCCGGAGACGCTGAAGGACGTCTATATCAGCACGTCCGGCGGATCGGTCGGCGGCTCGCAATCGACCAACGCGGTGGCCGGCACCGTGGTGGCGCCCGGGAACTCCAGCGCGGCCAGTGCGGCCAATGCCCAGGCGGCGCGCAACCAGGCCACCAATTCGATCGGTTCGACCGGGAAGGGGGTGGCCTCGACCGGATCTGCCGTCTCCACCAGCAGCGAGACCATGATCCCGTTGTCGGCGGTTGCAGCGTTCAAGCAGGGCGCGACGCCGCTTGCGGTCAATCACCAGGGCCTGCTGGTCGCCAACACCATCTCGTTCAACCTGCCGCCGAACGTGTCGCTGAGCACGGCGGTCGGCAGCATCGAGGCGACCATGAACCGGATCGGGGTCCCGGCCACGATCCGCGGCACCTTCCAGGGTACCGCCAAGGCGTTCCAGGACTCGCTGAGCAACCAACCGTTCCTGATCCTGGCCGCGCTGGTGACGATCTACATCGTGCTGGGCGTGCTCTACGAGAGCTACATCCATCCGCTGACCATCTTGTCCACACTGCCCTCGGCGGGTGTGGGCGCCTTGCTGGCGCTGATGGCATTCAAGACCGAGTTCAGTATCATGGCGCTGATCGGCGTCATCCTGCTGATCGGCATTGTGAAGAAGAACGCCATCATGATGATCGACTTTGCGCTGGAGGCGGAACGCAGGCGCGGGCTGGAGCCGCTCGAGGCGATCCGGGAGGCCTGCCTGCTGCGCTTCCGCCCCATCATGATGACGACGATGGCCGCGCTGCTCGGGGCGGTGCCGCTGGCGATCGGCATGGGCGATGGCGGCGAGCTGCGGCAGCCGCTCGGCATCGCCATCGTCGGTGGCCTGATCCTGAGCCAGGTCCTCACGCTCTACACGACGCCGGTCATCTACCTCTATCTCGACCGGTTCCGCCTGTGGGCCCAGCGCGTGCGCCGCGGCGGCGCGATGCGGATGCCGGGCTCCTCACTTCAACCGGGCGAGTAAATGCCGACAGGTGCAGCGTTGCGAAATCTTCAGTTGATGCGCAAGCCGATCCGGTTTCTGCGCGTGGCGGCGTTCGGCGGCCTCAGCCTCGGTCTGTCCGGCTGTATTCCCGGGGCGGAGAAGCCCGAGCTCAGCCTCGAAGTGCCGGCGAGCTACAAGTTCGCGGCCAAAGGCGATGCCGACGCTGCCGTCCCGGCGCTCGCCTGGTGGCGCGGCTTCCGCTCGCCCGAGTTGATCGGGCTGATGGAATCCGCCCAGCTCTACAATCTCGACATCGCGGTGGCGATCGCCCAGATCGTGCAGGCCGACGCCCAGGTCGGCGTGTCCGGCGCCGCGCTGCTGCCGTCCATCTCCGGATCGGCGAATGCCGAGCGTCAGCGTGTGGCAACGGGGTCCAGTTCGTCGCTCGGCACCAGTGGCACCTTCTCCCAATACAGCCTGGGGCTGAGCGCAAGCTACATCGTCGATTTCTGGGGCAAGAACCGGGCGACGCTGTCGGCCTCCGAGGAGAGCGCGACCGTCGCGCGCTACAATCGCGAGGTGGTCGCGCTGACCACGATGGCGACAGTCGCCAACAGCTATTTCCAGCTGCTGGCGGCGCAGGACCAGATCAAGGTCACCCGCCGCAACCTCGCGGCGGCCGAGCGCATCCTTGCGCTGATCAAGTCGCAATTCGCCGGCGGCACGGCGTCGCAACTCGATTTGTCGCAGCAGGAGGCGCTGGTCGCGACGCAGCGCGCGGCGATCCCGCCGCTCGAGGTCACGGTCGGGCAGAACATCGCGGCGCTCGCCGTGCTGGTGGCGCGCGCGCCGGCCGATTTCAAGGTGCGCGGCGGGTCCACCACGCAGATCGCGGTGCCGCGCGTCACGCCGGGACTGCCGTCGGAACTGCTCTACCAGCGGCCCGACGTCCGCGAGGCCGAGGCGCAACTGGCGTCGTCCAATTTCAGCGTCGACGCGGCGCGCGCGGCGTTCTTTCCGCAGATCCAGCTGACCGGCACCACCGGCTTCCAGAGTGCGGCGCTGGCCTCGTTGTTTGCGCCGGGCGCCTGGTACTACACGCTCGCCGCCGGGCTGACCCAGCCGCTGTTCGACGGCTTCCTGCTGGAGAGCCAGCTCAAGCTCGCCAAGGGCCAGCAACTGCAAAACCTGCAGGCCTATCGCAAGGCGGTGCTGTCGGCCTTCGCCGATGTCGAGAAGGCGCTGATCGCGTTGCAGAAGTACACATTGCAGGAGCGCCTGCAGTCCGACGTCGTCGCCGCCTCGCGCAAGGCGTTCGAGGTCGCCGAGACGCAGTTGCGCGGCGGCACAGTCAATTTGATCACGGTGCTGCAGGCCCAGCAGACGCTGTTCACCGCCGAAAACAATCTGGTCACGGTTCGGCTCAATAAGCTGCTGGCGGCGAGCAGCCTGTTCCAGGCGCTCGGCGGCGGCTGGACGCCCGCCGGTACGCTGGCGGCGGCGGTGCCATGAGGTCAGCCATGCAGCGGTTCGCGACACTCCTCGTTGCCCTCGTCATCGCGCTGGGCGCATTGACCGACGCATCCCGCGCGCAGCAACGGCCGCCCAACAGCGTTCCGCTCGCCTTCGGCATGAGCGCCGCGAAGGCCAGCCAGTCGCTCGGCGTTCCCCTGAATTACGTGCGCGGCACGCCGGGCAATGAATTGTTCGTCGCGCTGCCCAATGTCAGGGGCAGCGTGCTGTCGAGGCGCAGCGACGGGCTCTATCTGCAATTCGGCAAGGGGCGCCTGATCGCCTGGAAGGGCGATTGGGGCACCCTTCCGCAATGAGGGTTTGACCATGATCGCCATGAGAGGACTGATCGCCTGCGCTGCCATCGCGCTGAGCCTAGCCGCGGCGTCGGCTCAGCAGCGGCCGCTGCGCTACGGCAGCACCGGCGGCGCGTATTTCGACGGCAGGGACGACGACCGCGATTTTCGCAGCAACGGCTATTTCCCCGGCAATTTCGCAGCCGATCCCTTCAGCGCAGGTTTCGGTGCGGCCGGCCCGTTCGGCTCGACGCCGTGGCATTCTGCGCGGCCCTATCCGTCGCAGGTGGTGTTTGGCGCACCGTGTCAGGATTGCCGTCCGCAGCGCGCATGCCGGCATCGCGGCAGGCGCGAGTGAGGCGCTTCGGAAAGGCCTGATGCCTCTAGGCCTTGCGCAAGAGCTCGTCAATGATGCGCGGCTTCATCCAGCCGGCCTTGTCGATGATTTCGTTGCGCAGGGTGTCCTTTTCCATCTCGTATTGTTCATGCGAGATATCCCGACCACCGGTCGCGGTGATTCCGTACGTCTCGAGCAGGGCGTTGTGCCGCGTCTTCCACGCGATCACATGCTCGGTCATGACTTGCGTCACGGATGGAAGGAAGCCGGGATGGCCTGCCAGGCCGCATGACGCCGTGGTCTGCGGGTCTCCCGCCAGCATGATCACGTTCCACTCGTCGTAGCCGATCAGCCCCATCTGCGCATAGAGAAACGCGCCATGCGGTCCATCCCAGATCTTCTGGTCGATGACCAGGAACGGCACCGCGTGGCAGTGGCCGTGCCGCGCCGTCATGTCGCGGTTGAAGGTCTCGGTACGGTCCTGCAATCGCTTGCTGGCCGCGGCGAACACGGCAAGGCGATTGTCGGCCGTCGGCATGATGCTGGCTTCGTCATCGGGCGCGAAGCCCGCATCGCGCAGCATCGAGCCGATCAGCGGGTGATCCCACTGCTGCTTGTGAAAAGCGGGCGTCGCGCCGTCGGCGCCCGGCGCCGGACGCACGGGCTCCTTGAGCTCGCCCAAGGTCGTCTCTTGCTTCTTTCCAAAAACTGGCCTGCGTCCGAACATCGCGTGCCGCTCCTGCCAAGCAGTTGGCACAAGCATCGCAAAGGACGCCCAGAACTTTCTTAACCGGTCGGGCTCGGCGGGCCGCGATCCATCAGCAGCATGACGTAGTCGTTAAAGCGAACCGGACAAATCAATCGAATTTGCCGAAATTTGCGGCATTAGCTGGCGGCGGCGCTTGTCGATTTGTCGAGCGCCGGGCTGACGCGGGCGAACCGCACCACGAAGCGGGTGCCCTTGTGGCCGGGGTCGCGCTCGACGCTGGCGTCGAGCTTGGCCGCCATCGCGCTGACGATGCGCTGGCCCATGCCGGTGCCGCGCGGATCGGCCCTGTCGGAGAAACCGACGCCGTCGTCGCTGATCGCGAGCTGCAGATCGTCGCCCTGCGGCTTCAGCTCGACATGGATCGGGCCGGCGCCGTCGGGATAGGCGTACTTCACGGCGTTCATCACCAGCTCGTTGACGATGATGCCGATCGCGACCGCGCGGTCGGGGTCGATCTCGATCGGGTCTGCCTTCAGGGTCAGCCGTGACATCTTGTTGCCTTCGGCCGATCGCCGGAGATCCTCGAGCAGTGCCTCGAGATACTGGTTGAGCATCACCGTCTTGAAGTCGTGCGAGGTGTAGAGGCGGCGGTGCACCTGTGCGACGGCCGCGACGCGCCCCATCGCGTTGGTGAGCGCAGCCTTCACATCCTGCTGGGTCGCGGAGTTGGCCTGCAGATGCAGCAGCGAGGCGATGATCTGCAGCGAATTGCCGACGCGGTGGTTGACCTCGCGGAGCAGAACCTCACGCTCTGCGGCGAGCGCGGCATAGCGGTCGCGCGAGGCGTGCACCTCGGCCTCGGCTTCGTCGCGCGCCTTCTGGAGCGCGGCCTGCCGGATCGCGCCGTTTACCGCGACCTGGAGCAGGGGGATGAACTCGCCCCTGACGTCCTTGACTAGATAGTCCGCCGCACCGGCCTTCAGCGCGGTGACGGCGATCGCCGAATCCTGCGACGCCGTGACGAACACCACCGGCGGGGCGTCCGGTATCTTGAGGATCTGCTCCAGCGTCTCCAGCCCGTCGAGGCCGGGCATGTACTGATCGAGCGCGACGACGTCGATGCCGCCCTGGCCGAGCCGGTCGAGGCCTTCCTGGCCGCTTGCGGCGTGCACGACCTTGTAGCCCGCGCGCGTCAGCCCGCGTTCGACGAGGCGCGCCAGCGCCGCGTCGTCGTCGATGTAGAGCAGTGTCGGCGTTGCGTTGGTCATAAGGCAGCCGGCGGCACCTGAATCACCGAAAAGAACAGGCCAAGCTGGCGAATGGCGTTGGCAAAGCTTTCGTAGTTCACCGGCTTGGTGATGTAGACGTTGCAACCGAGCTCGTAGCAACGCTTGATCTCCTGGGAGTCGTCGGTCGTGGTCAGCACGACCACGGGCGTCGACTTGAGATACTTGTTCTCCTTGACCCGCTTCAGAATATCGATGCCGGTCATGTCGGGCAGATTGAGATCGAGCAGGATCAGCAGGGCCTGGCCCTTGCGCTCGACGGCGCTGCCATCCTTGCCGAACAGGTAGTTGACGGCCTCTGTACCGTTGGTGAACGGGATGATCTCATTGTTGACACCTGAGCGCCGGATATTCCGCTCAATCAGGCGGGCATGGCCCTCGTCGTCCTCGATCATGATGATGGTGACTGGATCACTCATGTCACTTTGTCCCGATTCTTGCCTGACCAATTGATAGGCAGCGTGATCGTGAAAGTGCTGCCGTTGTGAAGTTCCGATGCTACCGACATGGTGCCGCCCAGTCTGCGCACAAGTGCGCGGACATGGGCAAGCCCGATGCCCTGACCGGGCTTGTCCTGGGTTCCGGCGCGACGGAACAAATCGAAGATGCGCTGATGGTCTTTCGGATCGATGCCGCGGCCGTTGTCGGTGACCTCGAAGATCGCGAAGCCGAGCTTGGTGCGGCCCTCGATCGAAATCTCGCCGGGAACGCCGTTCCTGAGGTACTTGAGTGCATTGTCGATCAGATTGGAGAAGATCTGCTCCAGCGCGAGGCGGTCGCTGACGATATTGGGCAACGCGCCGACCTCGACGGTCGCGTTGGCCTCGACGGCCTGGTGAGCCACCGTCTTGACGATGCCGTCGATCAGCTCGCGCAGATCGATCCGTTCGGGCTTGAACTCGCGGCGGCCCTCGCGGGTGAGATTGAGGATCGCACTGATCAGGCGGTCCATCTTGGCGATCGACGATTTGATGAAGCCGAGCGATTCGTTGAAGTCGTCGGATAGCTGCTTGTCGGAGCCTTCGAGCTCGGGCTCGGCCACATCGGTCGCGTCTTCCGGCATCGCCGGCGCCAGCGACGCGGCGCGATTGAGCGTGGCGATCCGCTTGAAGATATCGCCGCGCAGTTCCTCGAGCTCGCTGGTGAAGCCCATGATGTTGACCAGCGGCGAGCGCAGATCGTGGCTGACGATATAGGCGAAGCGCTGGATTTCCTCGTTGGCCTCGCGCAGGTCGGAGGTGCGTTCGTCGACGATGGTCTCGAGATTGATGTTGCTGTCGCGCAGCCTCGCCTCGGCCTCGTCGCGCGCCCGCGACGATCGCCGCAGCAGCACCACCGAGAGAGCGGCGAGCGCCAGCACCATGCAGGAGCCGGCGATGGTGACGGAGGAGGCCAGCACCTGGGTCCTGTCCGCAGTCGCGCTGCGCATCGCGAGCAGCCGGTCTTCCTCGGCGCGCATGTCGCGGCCGATCCGGGCGATCGCCTCCAACGCATCGGTCGACGTGGCCTTGCGCAAGATGTCGATGCTGGTCGCCGCGTCGTTGTTCTTGACGCGCTCGATGCTGAGGGCGAACTCGGCGAGGCGCTGCTCGACCGCGGCCTTGAGCTTCGCGGCATTGGCGACTTGCGCCGGATTATCGACGGTCATCATCTGGAGATGACCGAGCGCGGCCGGGAGTCCCGCTGCCGCGGATTGGTACTCGGACAGGTATTGCGGTGCTGAGGTCAGCAGATACGCCCTGGTCGCGCTTTCGGCGCGCCTGACGTCGAGCAGCAGATTGGCAACCTGACTCTCGGTCTCGACGGTGTGAATCACCGAGGCGTTGTCCTCACGTGCCTTGTTGACCAGCAGGACCGACGCCACGCTGACCGCGACCAGCACGAAAAATCCCGCCGACAGCAGCAGGATCTGTAACGTCGACCGGTGTCGTGAAACGACCGTCACGACGATCTCGCTATGGGAGTGGGATTCAACGCGTCCCCGTGGAAAGCCAATAACCCTATAGTACGTTTGAGGAAGGGCTGGGTTCCACGGAGTTCCGAACTATTTTGCGGCGTCGGACGGCTGACCGGCGAGATACTGCTCCAGCCAGTGAATGTGGTAGTCGCCCTCGATGATGTCGGGCTCGCGCACCAGCGCGCGGAACAGCGGCAGCGTCGTCTCGATCCCGTCGACCACCATCTCGTCCAGCGCCCGGCGCAGCCGCATCAGGCATTCGCCGCGGGTCTTGCCGTGGACGATCAGCTTGCCGACCAGCGAGTCGTAATAGGGCGGAATCACGTAACCCTGATAGACGGCGGAATCGATCCGCACGCCGAGGCCGCCAGGCGGATGGAATTGTGTGATCCGTCCGGGCGAGGGACGGAAGGTCTGCGGGTTCTCCGCATTGATGCGGCACTCGATGGCGTGGCCGATGATCGCGATGTCGTCCTGCTTGGCCGGAAGGTCGCCGCCGGCGGCGATCCGGATCTGCTCCAGCACGAGATCGATATCAGTGATGCTTTCGGTGACGGGATGCTCGACCTGGATGCGCGTGTTCATTTCGATGAAATAGAACTCGCCGTCCTCGTAGAGGAATTCGATGGTGCCGACGCCGAGATATTTCATGTCCCGCATCGCTTTGGCGCAGGTCTCGCCGATCCTGGCGCGCGCCGCCGCCGCGAGCACGGGCGAGGGGCCTTCTTCCCAGACCTTCTGGTGGCGGCGCTGCAGCGAGCAGTCGCGCTCGCCGAGATGGATGGCGCCGCCGCGGCCGTCGCCGAGAATCTGGATTTCGATGTGGCGCGGCTTCTGCAGGTATTTTTCCAGATAGACCGAGGCGTCGCCGAATGCCGACTTGGCCTCGTTGGCCGCGGTCGAGAGCGCCAGCGCGAGGTCAGCCTCGGTGTGGGCGACCTTCATGCCGCGGCCGCCGCCGCCGGCCGCCGCCTTCACCAGCACCGGAAAGCCGATCTCCCTGCCGATCGCGAGCGCATCAGCCTCCGAGGTCACCGCACCGTCCGAGCCGGGCACCACGGGTATGCCGAGGCGCTTGGCGGTCTTCTTGGCTTCGATCTTGTCGCCCATCAGGCGGATGTGCTCGGCCTTCGGTCCGATGAAGCCCAGATTGTGGTCGGCGAGGATCTCGGCGAAGCGCGCGTTCTCGGACAGGAAGCCGTAGCCCGGATGCACGGCGTCGGCGCCGGTGATCTCGCAGGCCGCGAGCAGCGCCGGCACGTTGAGATAGGAATCCTTCGACGGCGGCGGGCCGATGCATACGCTCTCGTCGGCGAGCCGCACATGCATGGCGTCGGCGTCGGCGGTGGAATGCACCGCGACGGTCGAGATGCCGAGCTCCTTGCAGGCACGCAGCACGCGAAGCGCGATCTCGCCGCGATTGGCTATGAGGATCTTGTCGAACATCGCAGCGCCTGGTGTTGACGGAAGCTATTCAATGATGACGAGCGGCTCGCCGAATTCGACCGGCTGGCCGTCCTCGACGAGAATCTGCGTCACGGTGCCCGCGCGCGGCGACGGGATCTGGTTCATCGTCTTCATCGCCTCGATGATGAGAAGCGTCTGGCCGGCGGAGACCTTGGTGCCGACTTCAATGAACGGCTTGGCGCCCGGCTCGGGCGCCCAATAGGCGGTGCCGACCATCGGCGAGGGCACGGCGCCCGGGTGCTTGGCGAGATCGGTCGCAGCCGCAGCCACCGGGACGGCCACGGCCGCCGGCGCGGCAACGCCCGCCACGGAGGCCGCGGGCACCGAGGCCGCGATGCTGATGTTGCGCGCGACACGGACACGCAGGCCGGCACGCTCGATCTCGATCTCGGTCAGATTGGTTTCCGCGAGCAGCAGCGCGAGCTCGCGAATGAGGGCGCTGTCGTCGCTCTTGGAGTCGTTCTTTTTTGCGGCTGATTTGTCGTCTGGCTGGCGCGCCATGCTCTGTGATCCAAAATCTCTGTCTGGTGACGGGGAACGTCAGGATTGACGATTAAGTCTTTGGCTTGGCGTCGATCTTGGCATCGATCCTGGCGCCGATCCTGGTGGCGAGGCCGATGATGGCAAGCCGGTAGCCGTCGATGCCGAAGCCGCAAAGTGACGCGAAGGCGGCTTTAGCAGTGAACGAGTGGTGCCGGAAGCTTTCGCGGGCGTGGATGTTGCTGACATGAACTTCGACCGCGGGGATCTTGACCGCGACCAGCGCGTCATGCAGCGCGATCGAGGTATGAGAGTAGCCACCGGCGTTGATGATGATGCCGACCGCCTTCTTGGCGTGGGCCTCGTGGATGAAGTCGATCAGTTCACCCTCGCGGTTGGATTGCCGGCAGTCGGCGCTCAGCCCGAACTGGCGCGCGGTGTCCGCGCACAGCTTCTCGACATCGGCGAGGGTGGCATGGCCGTAGGTCTCCGGCTCGCGCGTCCCCAGCAGATTGAGGTTCGGGCCGTTCAGCACATAGATCGTTCCGGCAGCAGCCATTCCAAAATTTCCTGCCAGGGGTTCCGGCCAAGGGTTCCGGCCAAGGTTCCGACGGGGGGCCGACAAGGGGTGGAGTGGGCCGGGTTATAGGTAACAACCGGCCGAAGGGGAAGTCTTTAGGTGAAATCGGAACGTCTTCAACAACTTCCTCCGCCCTGTTAGATGGCTGCCCTAACCTACGGAAAATGCTGATTAACCAAATCTTGCGGAAGCTGCCTTCGCGGGCGCTCCGGCTCGCCATCCACTGGCGTGATGCGGCTTGCGGCCGAAAGCAAGACCCCGCCCCGAAGGGGGACGGGGTCGAGATGAAGGCGAGGGCCCGACGTCAAGGGCCCGTCTTGGCGCCCTCGCACCGAGGCCGGTCTAGCCCTCGAGGATGTAGACGATCTCATGGGTCTCCGGCTGCACGATCACGTAGCGGCCCTTCACCAGGATGACCTGATAGCCGCGCCACTGCGGGTAGATCGTCACGACCCGCTCCGGTACCGGGTAGAAGCGCACGTCAGCCGGGACGCGGGTGCCGACCGCCACATTGAAGTTCACGTTGGTGGTTTCGGTGATGTGTTCCGACTTGATCGCGGTCGTGATCTGGCTGCGCTTCTCGGCCGGCGGAGCCGCGGTCGCCGACGTTGCCGCATTGCCGGTCGTGGTCTGCTGACGGCTGGTGTCGGTTGCGCCCTTCTGCGTCTCCATGCCCTTCTGCTCGGTTGCACCCTTCTGGGTCTCCATACCCTTCTGCTTCTCCATACCGCTGCTCTTCTCGCGGCTCTCGGTGGCGGTGCCGCTGCTCTTCTCGCGGGTTTCGCCGACGGTGCCGCTCTTGCTGCGTTCCTCGGCCTTCATGTCCTTCGAGCCCTGCTTGGAGCCCTTGGTCGGCTCGTTCTCCGAGCTCATGCCCTTCGACTTTTGGGTACTGTCCTGCGCACCCTTGGTGGCCGTGCCGGACTTGTCGGACTCTGCACCCTTGGTGCTCGGGGATTCACCGGTGGTCGAATGCTCGGAACCCTTCATGCCGCCCGTATCGCGCTGCATCGTGCCCGACGATGCGCCACCGGACGGTGCGCTGTGCTGCGTGGTTGCGCCACCGCCGGCGCCGGACTCCTTGTTAGCGCCGCCCGCGCCCTGCGCATTCGCAAGGCCGGTGCCGGCGATCAGAGCCGCCGTCGCGACCGAAATCAGAAAGCGGTTAGACATCGTAATTCCTCCTCGTTTTTCAGCATTGCCCGCGCCGACAACGAGAGAGCCTGTGCGATGTTCCTGTTGATTTGCGGTTCCTTGCGGTTTGTTCTTTAGGTGAATGCGCGATGAACGCGCGCGATGAATGCGCGGCTGCTTCAGCCGCAGGCCCAGTCGAACTCGATGCTCGCATGATCGAGCTGGCCGTTGCCGCCACCGAAGTTGAAGCCGCCAAATACTCTTCGATCTCGAGATGGGTCGCGCTGTATTTCGGCTTCCCGCGTTCCGTTGTTGGTGACGGCCCTTGGATGCGGCCCGCGCGGAATCGGTTTGGTGACGACAATAAAAAAATCCGGCTGCCTGGCAGCCGGATTTTCGAGATGATGCGCGCTGTCGTGCGGCGATCAGCAGGTCGCCTTGCCGCAGCGGGCGATGCCGATCTTTTCCTTGAGGTTGTCGACGCCGACGGCGCCGATCACGACCTGCTTGCCGATCACGTAGCTCGGCGTGCCGTTCATGCCCATGGATTCGGCGAGGCGGAAGTTCTCCTCGATGGTCGCCTTCACCTCGGGGCTCGCCATGTCCTTCTCGATCTTCGCCATGTCGAGACCGACCTCCTTGGCGACCGCCAGCGCGCGCGCCTTGTCGGCGGCGCCGCGGCTGCCGAGCAGCTTCTGGTGGAAATCGAGATATTTCTTGCCGGTCGGATCCTGCATGCGCACGGCGACCGCGACCTGCGCGGCCTCGACCGAGCCCTGGCTCAGCACCGGGAATTCCTTCAGCACAACCTTCAGCTTCGGATCCGCCTTCATCAAATCGAGCATGTCGGACATCGCGCGCTTGCAGTAGCCGCAATTGTAATCGAAGAACTCGACGAAAGTGACGTCGCCGTCCTTGTTGCCGAGCATGACGCCGCGCGGCGAATTGAAGATGGTGTCGGCGTTCTTGGCGACGCTCTGCTCATGCTTCTCGGCTTCGGCGGCGGCCTGCCGCTTGCTCAGCTCGTTCATCGCCTCCTCGAGCACCTCCGGATGCGCGATCAGATAGTTGCGCACGATGGTCTCGATATCGCCGCGCTGGGTGTCGGTGAAGCTCTGCGCGGACGCCGGAAGCGGCGCGGCGCAAACGCCGAGCGCGAGCAGGGCAGGGGCAAGAAAACGAAGCACTGGCATGACAAAATCCTTGTTCGCGGTGGCCCGAAAAATCGGCGAGGCCGTGAGCCGGTTTCGGTGATCGTTGTATGGAACTACGGTTTATTTCTAGTTGTTTTTCTGACCCGGCATGGGCTTGGCGCTCACAATGTCGTCAGCTTTGACCCAGCCGGGCGTGCCGATCGCGAACCGCGTCTTGGCGCGTGACGCAAGGTCGCGGGCGGTCTTGGTGTCGCCGCGGAGATAGGCGGCCTGCGCCGAGGCGAGGTCGGCCTGGGCATAGTCGCCCTTGCGGCCATAGGCCATCGCGAGCTGGGTATAGCCGAGCGGCGCCTCGGGCTCGCGCGCCACGGCGGCGCGCAGCATGTTGATTGCCTCGTCGGTGTAGGCCTTGTTGTCGGAGGCGACCAGCGCCTGGCCGAGCAGCATCTCGATCAAGGGCGAATTGCTGGAGAGCTGCACCGCGCGGCGCAGCGGCGCGACGGCTTCCGCGGGCCGGCCGCCTTCGAGCAGCGCCTGGCCGCGCAATTCGTAGAAATAGGGATTGTTGGGCTGCACCTGGATCAAGCCGTCGATCTGCGCGATCGCCGATCGCAGATCGCCGTGCAGATAGGTCGTGATCGCGCGTGCATAGCGCGCCGGCAGGCTGGTGTTGGACAGTGGATAGCGGCGGTAGACCGTGTCCTGCCGCTCCATGAAGCCCGAGATCTTGGCGCGCATCATGTCGTGGCGCAGCTGCAGCGCCGGGTCGTCCTTCTTGTCCCAATAGGGGCTGGAGCGCGCCAGTTCCTGCAGCGCGGAGACGCGATCGACCGGCATCGGGTGCGACTGCAGATAGGGGTCGGCCCCGCGTGAGGCGAACAGGCTCTCGTCGGTGAATCGCTTGAACGTCTCGTACATGCCGCGGGCCGACTGTCCGGTCGCGTTCAGGAACTTGACGCCGGCGCGGTCGGCGTTCTCTTCCTGCTGGCGCTGATAGGACAACAGCGTGCGCTGAATGACCGACTGCGGCGCCGAGATCGCCGCGGCGCCGGCGCTGGAAAGACCGTTTCCGCCACCGCGGCCGCCCGCGCCCGCGGCAAGCGCGCCGACGCCAAGCAGCATCGCGATGATCATCTGGGTCTGGGCCTGCGCCAGCTGCTCGCGCATCTTGGCGAGATGGCCGCCGGCGAGGTGGCCGGTCTCGTGCGCCAGCACGCCGATGATCTGGTTCGGCGTCTCCGATTGCAGCAGCGCGCCGTAATTGACGAAGATGCGCCGGCCGTCGGCAACGAAGGCGTTGAACGAGCCGTCGTTGATGATCACGATCTGGATGTTCTGCTTCTCGAGACCTGCGGCGCGCAGGATCGGCCTGGTGTATTCGCGCAGCAGCTGCTCGGACTCGGTGTCGCGCAGCACCGGCGGGCCTTTTTGCTGGGCTTGCGCAGGGACGACGGGGCCGACCGCGAGCGCAACCGCGGTCATGAACGCGGTCAGCTTGAAGGTCCTGGTGCGAAGCGCGAGGCGGAACAGCATGGGCGATCTATCGGCGATGACTGGCCGCGCCGGCACAGGTCCGGGGTCCGGGCCCGACCGGATTTGGCGCGTGGCGCAGTCTGTTGTTTTTGCAGTTCTTCTTCACGCGAACCGGGTATTCACTTGGCCTGAAAGCGTTATAAGGAGCCACCGAATGCGGCCAGTCTGGGGCGGCAGCCGGCAACGGGAACCCGAATTCGGCAGCGGCCGTGCAATAGCAGAAATCCATGCGTGAAGCGACATCGAGAGACCGTGTAAGCAGCCTGTTGACAGCGTCCGGACGGAGCGATGTTCCGCCGTTCATGGTGATGGATGTGATGGCGGCGGCCGCGCGAATCGAGGCCGCCGGCGGCCATGTCATCCACATGGAGGTAGGGCAGCCTGCCGCAGGCGCGCCGAAGCCGGCGATCGCGGCCGCGCAGGCCGCGCTTGCGGACGGGCGGATCGACTACACCTCGGCGCTCGGCATTCCCTCGCTGCGCGCGCGCATCGCCCGGCACTATCGCGACATATATGGTTGCGCGGTTGACGCGGAGCGCATCATCGTCACGACCGGCTCGTCGGGTGGGTTCATCCTGGCGTTCCTTGCGATGTTCGAGCCGGGCGACCGGGTCGCCGTCACCGTGCCGGGCTATCCGCCGTACCGGCATATCCTGACCGCGCTGGGCTGCGAGCCGGTGCTGATCGAGACCTCCGGCGACACCCGCCATGCCCTGACCGGCGAGGCGCTGCTTGCCGCCCATCGCAAGGCGCCGCTGAAGGGCGTGCTGGTCGGCAGCCCCGCCAACCCGACCGGCACCATGATGTCGCGCGAGGCGCTGTCGAGGCTGATGGCGGCCGCCGACAGCGCAGGCATCCGCTTCATCTCCGACGAGATCTATCACGGACTCGACTATGCATTTCCTGCGGTGACGGCCGCCGAACTGTCGCCGAACGCACTCGTGATCAACTCGTTCTCGAAGTACTTCTGCATGACCGGCTGGCGTGTCGGCTGGATGGTGGTTCCCGACGTGCTGGTGCGGCCGATCGAGCGGCTGCAGCAGAACCTGTCGATCTCGGTGCCGACCCTGTCGCAGATCGCGGCCGAAGCGGCGTTCGAAGGCCGCGAGGAGATGGAGGCGATCAAACGCGGCTATCAGGAGAACCGCCGCATCCTGATCGAAGGGCTGCCGAAAGCCGGCCTGACCAAATTTCTCCCCGCTGACGGCGCGTTCTACCTCTATGCCGACGTCTCCGACTTCACCGCCGACGGCTTCGCCTTCGCCAGCGAGATGCTCGAGAAGGCGCATGTCGCGGCGACCCCCGGCGTCGATTTCGATCCGATCCACGGCCGGGCCTTCATCCGTTTTTCCTATGCACGCTCGGCCGCCGAGATGCAGGAAGCAGTTGCGCGGATCGCGCATTGGCTTAAATAGCCCGCGAACTCCAAGCGCTTTAAGAGCCTTCAAGAGCCGTCCGGAGTTCGCTCTGCCTTTCGGATCGGTTTCGCAGCGCAGCGTCGTGGTTTCACCGGCGCTTTGGCAGGCGGATCATCGCGGATAATCGGCATGGCCCACACAGTTCCATTTGACTTGAACGGCCAAGTTGATCTTGGCTGTTTCCGCCATTTCTGAGGGGGAGTGACACATGGCAACGGCAACCGTTGTCACGGCTGCGCCGGCGAGCGCCGGCAGCAAGCCGTGGTATAAAGTTCTCTATGTCCAGGTCCTGATCGCGATCGTGCTCGGCGCATTGGTCGGCTGGTTGTGGCCCGGCCTTGCCACCAACGAGTGGATCAAGGCGCTCGGCGACGGCTTCATCAAGCTGATCAAGATGGTGATCGCGCCGATCATCTTCTGCACCGTGGTGTCGGGCATTGCCCATATACAAGATGCCAAGAAGGTCGGCCGCATCGGCGTCAAGGCGCTGGTGTATTTCGAGGTCGTCTCGACCTTCGCGCTGGTGATCGGATTGCTGGTCGGCAATCTGGTCAGGCCCGGCGCCGGCTTCGGCAATGCGGCGGCGAATGCGCAGGCGGTTGCGGGCTATGCCAAGCAGGCGGAGGCGCAGAAGAGCGTCGACTTCGTGCTGCACATCATTCCGGACACCGTGGTCGGCGCATTCGCGCAGGGCGAGATCCTGCAGGTACTGCTGTTCTCGGTGCTGTTCGGCTTCGCGATCATGGGCCTCGGCGAGCGCGGCCACACCATCCGCTCGTTCATCGACGATGCCGCGCATGCGGTGTTCGGCGTCATCTCGATCGTGATGCGGGCGGCGCCGATCGGTGCGTTCGGCGCGATGGCCTTCACCATCGGCAAGTTCGGCACCGGCGCGATCCTCAACCTGATGGGGCTGATCGCGACGTTCTATCTGACCGCCGCGCTGTTCGTGTTCGTAGTGCTCGGCATCATCGCGCGGGTCGCCGGGTTCTCGATCTTCAAGTTCCTGGCCTACATCAAGGATGAACTCCTGATCGTGCTCGGCACCTCGTCGTCCGAGAGCGCGCTGCCGTCATTGATGGAGAAGCTCGAACGGCTCGGCTGCTCGAAATCCGTGGTCGGCCTCGTGGTGCCCACGGGCTATTCGTTCAACCTCGACGGCACCAACATCTACATGACGCTGGCGACCCTGTTCATCGCGCAGGCGCTGGGCTTCGATCTCACCTTCAGCCAGCAGATCACGATCCTGATCGTGGCGATGCTGACCTCGAAGGGCGCCTCCGGCATCACCGGTGCCGGCTTCATCACGCTGGCGGCGACGCTTGCGGTGGTCGATCCGCGGCTGGTGCCTGGCATGGCGATCGTGCTCGGCATCGACAAGTTCATGAGCGAGTGCCGCGCGCTGACCAATCTGTGCGGCAACGGCGTCGCCTGCGTGATCGTCGCCTGGTGGGAGGGCGAGCTCGATCGCGACAAGCTCAACGCCAATCTCGCCCGGCAGATCGACCCGACCGACATGGAGACCGCGCTAACGACGGACTGATTTTTCGTCGACGTCAGAACCGGTCCAGCCGATACGGCGAGGTGTCCACGGAGGATGCCTCGCCGTTCATCGTTTCGGCCAACACCCGCGCGGTCGCGGGGCCGAGCGTGAAGCCCTGATGGCCGTGACCGAAATTGACCCACAGTCCGCGATGGCGCGGCACCGGGCCGAGCACCGGCAGCATGTCGGTCGTGCAGGGGCGGGTGCCGAACCACGGCTCGGGCTCGACGCGGCTGCCGATCTCGATCAGCTCGCGCGCCGCCGCTTCGGCGTAGCCGAGCTGAATCGGCGTCGCCGGCGCGTCGGGGCTGGTCAGCTCCGCGCCGGTGGTGATGCGGATGCCCTTGGCCATCGGCGCCATGGCGTAGCCGTTCGCGGTGTCGACCAGCGGCAGGTCGAGCGAGCGGCCGCCCTGGTAATGCATGTGGTAGCCGCGCTTGCGCACCAGCGGGATCCGGTAGCCGAACTTGCGCAGCAATTGCGGTGACCACGGCCCGAGCGTGACCACGACATGGGCGGCATCGATCCGGCCGCCACTGGTGTCGACCGACCAGCCGGACGTCGTCTCCGTCAGCGTCTGCGCATCGCCGCGCAGCAGCCTGCCGCCGAGACGCTCGAACAATCCGGCATAGGCCGAAACCAGCCCGCCGGGATCCGACACGGTCCAGGGCCCAAGCCAGTGAATGGCGCCGGGCAGGTCGTCGCGCAGCAGCGGCTCCGCCTTGGCCAGATCGCGGCCATCAAGCACGCGAAACGTCACGCCGAAGTCGCGCTGGTTCTCTTCGGCGATTGCAATGGCCTGTTCGAGCGCGGCCGGGTCGCGATGCAGCAGGCGATAGCCGGCGCGGCGGATCAGATTGTCGGCATGGGCGTCGCGGATCAGCGTGTCGTGCTCCGCGGTGGCGTAGGCGATCAGGCGCGCCCAGGCGAGGGTGGCTTCGCGGTGCCGCTCGGGCGTTGAGTTCCACCAGTAGCGCAGCAGCGGGCCGGCGTGCTGCGGCAGCGACGCCAGCCGATAGCGCACATCGTTGGTGCGCCCCATCGCAATCCTGGCGAGCGTGGCGGGATCGCGCGGCATCGGGTAGGGCCGCACCGCCTCGCTCTGAATGATGCCGGCATTGCCGTAGCTGGTTTCGCGGCCCGGTTCCTTGCGGTCGACCAGCGTCACCGACCAGCCGCGACGCTGCAGATGCAGTGCCGTGCTGACGCCCACCATGCCGCCGCCAAGAACGATCGCGCTTTGCATTGGGATCCGTCTCCGTCAGCCTCCGTTACGCCGGCGTCTGACGAACGGATTGCCTGTTCAATAAAAACGCCCGGCGTGAACCGGGCGTTTTGACTTGCAGGTGGTGCTAGTTGCCGCCGCCGAAGCGGCGCGACCACCAGCCCTTGCGGGCCGGAGCCTCGGCCGCAGCGGCCGGTGCCGGCTCTGGAGCAGCCGCGGCCGGCTCGGGGGCAACTTCCTCCGCCGGGCTCTGAACCAGCGTCGCCGACGCCTCGGGCAGTGGGCTCGACGCGAAGTTGACCTTTTCGCGCACCGTCGAGCGGCGGCGCTGCGCGCGGTCGCCTTCGGCAGCCGTGTCCTCGGCGGCAGTTTCGGGCTCAGGTGCCGCGACCGGCTCAACAGGCGCGGCCTCGGTCGGCTGCCATTCCGGCGGCTCGGCGACCAGCTCGGGCTGCGCCAGCGAGGGAGCCGGCTCCGCATCATGGCTATCGAAATCGGCGACTGCGTTGGAGGCCTCCGGCGTCGCTGCCGGGCTCAACTCATCGGAGATCGATCCGGCGAGACCCTCATCCGGTCCGCCGCTGCCGCGCCGGCGGCGGCCGCCACGACGTCCGCGGCGCCGCGGACGGCGATCGCCATTGCCGGCCTGGTCGTCGCGCGCTGCGCCCTGCTGCTCATCGCCTTCGTCCTCATCGCCTTCGGCATCGGCAACCGCCTCGGTGCCTTCGGGCAGGACATGCATGAGATCGCCGTCTTCGCGCGGCTGCTGGGCGCCTTCACGCGCTTCGCCGGTGCCACCGCGGCCGCGCCGCCGGCGGCGACGCTTGCGGCGCTGACCGTCGCCTTCACCCTCGGCGGAGGCCGATTCATCACCGGCCGTCCGCTCGTCGGCGAGGCCCTCGGTCTCGTCGGTCTCGATCTCGGCCTCGTATTCGAACAGCTCTTCCTCGTCATCGGCCTCTTCGGCCTGGGCCGGCGCAGCGGCAGCCTGCGCAGCGAGCAGTGCCTTGGCGGCTTCGAGCGTATGCACCTGCTCGCCGCGGTCGATGATGTAGGACTGCTGGCCGTGCACCGTGGCGTCCGCGACGATCGACAGCGAAACCCGGAAGGAGTCTTCCAGATCGCGCAGATGGCCGCGCTTGTGGTTGAGCACGTAAAGCGCGACGTCGGTCCGGGTGCGGACCACCAGATTGTGGGTCGCGCCCTTCATCAGGATTTCCTCGATGCCGCGCAAGAGCTGCAGCGCCACCGACGAGACCGAACGGACGTGACCGCTTCCGCCGCATTGCGGGCAGGGCTCGGTCGAGCTTTCGAGCACGCTGGCGCGGATGCGCTGGCGCGACATTTCCAAGAGGCCGAAATGCGAGATGCGGCCGACCTGGATCCGCGCACGGTCCTGGCGCAGGCAGTCGGACAGCTTGCGCTCGACCGCGCGGTTGTTGCGCTTCTCGTCCATGTCGATGAAGTCGATGACGATCAGGCCGGCGAGGTCACGCAGGCGCAATTGGCGCGCGACTTCTTCCGCCGCTTCCAGATTGGTCTTGAGCGCGGTGTCCTCGATATGGTGCTCGCGCGTGGCGCGGCCGGAGTTGACGTCGATCGAGACCAGCGCCTCGGTCTGGTTGATCACGATGTAGCCGCCGGAGCGCAATTGCACGGTCGGCGAGAACATGGCGTCGAGCTGGCTTTCGACGCCCATGCGCGAGAACAGCGGCTGGCCGTCGCGATACTGCTTCACAGCACGCACATTGGCCGGCATCAGCATCTTCATGAAGTCGCGCGCTTCGCGGTAGCCGGCTTCGCCCGCCACCTGGATCTCGTCGATTTCCTTGTTGTAGAGGTCGCGCAGCGAGCGCTTGATCAGCGAGCCTTCCTCGTAGACCAGCGTCGGCGCCTGCGACTTCAGCGTCAGGTCGCGCACCGTTTCCCACATCCGGATCAGATATTCGAAGTCGCGCTTGATCTCCGGCTTGCTGCGGGAGGCGCCGGCGGTGCGCAGGATGATCCCCATGCCCTCGGGCACGTCGAGATCCTGCACCACTTCCTTCAGCCGCGAACGGTCCTGGGCGGAGGTGATCTTGCGGCTGATGCCGCCGCCGCGCGCGGTGTTGGGCATCAGCACGGCGTAGCGGCCGGCGAGCGACAGATAGGTGGTCAGCGCGGCGCCCTTGTTGCCGCGCTCTTCCTTGACGACCTGCACCAGCATCACCTGCCGGCGCTTGATCACTTCCTGGATCTTGTACTGGCGGCGCGGACGGAACGGGCGCTCCGGAACCTCCTCGAGCACGTCGTCGCCGCCGACCGACTCGACCACGTCCTCTTCCTCGCCTTCCTCGCCGTCATCCTCTTCGTCGTCTTCGCCGGCCTCGTCGCCAGGCCCGGTCTCGGGCGCGACCACCTCGGCGAGCGCGCCATATTCGCCGACCGCCTGTTCATCGGTGGCGACGTGAACGTCGTCGGACGTCACATGCGGCGCATCGTCGGCATGTGCGGCGTTTTCCTCGATCTGCTCCTCATGGGCGCGCTCGGGCTCATGGTTGACCTCGACCGTCTCGACGGTCTCGGGCGCGGCCGACGCGGCGGAGGCTTCGACCACCGCCACGACGGGGTCAGACGGGGCGTCGGCAGCCGCCGCGCCGCTCACTTCGGGGGCGTGGTCGTGATCATGCGCATGATCGTGATCGTGGTGGTCGTCGTGACCATGATCGTGGTGACCATGATCGTCGTGGTCATGATCATCCTGCCGATGATCATGGTCCTCGTGATGCGCATGGTCATGCGCCTCATGCTCGTGGCCTTCGTGGGCGACCACGCCGTGATCGTGGTGCCCGGCATCATGTTCATGATGCTCGGCATCGACGGGATGTTCGTGAGCCTCGATGGTGGGCAGCGCCTGGGTGTCGCTCGCACCCTCGATCACCTCGCTCTGGACGCGCTCGCCGTGGCCGCGGCGACGGGCGTTGCGATGGCGCGACCGGCGGCGATGGCCGCGGTTCTCGTGCTCTTCCTCGGCCTCGCGATGGGCGCGCTCGTCGGCCTCGATCAGCGCCTGACGGTCGGCGACCGGGATCTGATAATAGTCGGGATGGATTTCGCTGAAGGCCAGGAAGCCGTGCCGGTTGCCGCCATATTCGATGAAGGCGGCCTGCAGCGACGGCTCTACGCGCGTAACCTTGGCGAGGTAAATGTTGCCGCGCAGCTGTTTGCGCTGGGCGGTTTCGAAATCAAACTCTTCGACGCGATTGCCACGGACCACAACGACCCGGGTCTCTTCCGGGTGGGTGGCATCGATCAACATCTTGTTGGGCATTTTGGAGCTCTTGACGGCGGCGGGCGCGGATCATGGCGCGCGCAAACTGCGCCGCCCGGTGACGCGACGGTCCACCTGATTCGGGGGTGAGGGGAAGGCCGAAACGCATCTCGCGGCGCAGCGCCGGACGGGAACTCACCGGGATGATGCGACGGGCGAAGCTTTCACCTCGCGTCAGCGCGATCATTCGGGGGATCCTGGTCGGCAATGCAGTCTGGCGCATTAAGCGTCGGCCCGTCTAAACATGTTGGCGGCGACAAATACCGCCGTATCTTTTGCTGAAAGCCCCGTCTGGCGCCGAAGCGCCTGCCGGCCATCGCATATCGAGGCCCCAAGGGACCGGATAATCGGTTATGCCGTGTCTCAAACCGTCCCTCTGGCGAGGGAGTGTGCCTGGGACCGGACGCCGCTCGGGCTTGAATCCGCCACTCCGTGTCAGCCGCGCGCGGCGCTGGCTGGGGAGGGACCGGAAAAACACGGCGGGATCTTCGATCAGGAAGGTTCCACCGCTGCACCGGGAGGCTGAACGCGACACAACCGGGAGTACTAGCCGTCAGCACCTCGTACATACGTGGATTGACCGCCGCGTGCAAGGGAAGCGTCACGCCGCCGCAACACTCGGTTCTTTTCGCCGGAGCGTCATTAGGGGGCGATTAACCGTGTGGTTCTAATGCGGTAAGAAGAGCTGGGAGGCTACGAATCGGGTGGCGAACCGCGCAAAACACCTTGTTTTTCTGGGATGCGGGCTGTTGTGCGCCGCAACATCGCTGTTTGCCATTGCCGGCGCCCCGAGCGCTGCCGAGGGGCCGCAGAACGCCCCGCCTGCGCCGGCCGCGAGCGCCCCGAATTTCCCGATCGCATCCGGCGCCAGGCTCGCCGGCGACGCCAAGCAGACCCGATTCATCCTCGACCTCGACCAGAAGATCGAATTTCGCGCCTTTCCGCTGGCCGACCCCTACCGCGTCGTGGTCGATATCCCGCAGGTCGATTTCCAGCTCCCGGCCGGCACCGGCTCGGCGGGGCGGGGCCTCGTGAAGGCGTTCCGCTATGGCCTCGTGATGCCCGGCGGCTCGCGGATCGTGTTCGATCTGACCGGACCGGTGAAGATCGCCAACTCCTACGTGCTCGACGCCGCCAACGGCCAGCCGCCGCGGCTGGTGCTGGACTTCGAGGAGGTCGACCGCACCAGCTTCGTGCAGTCGCTGGCGCCTGCGAGCCGGTCCGAATCGAAGCCGGCGATTTCCGAATCCACCACCGCGACCATTCCGGCCGTCACCTCGGCGGCGCTGCCGCCTGTCGCGGTCACCGACGCGCGCCCGCTGATCGTGATCGATCCCGGTCACGGCGGCATCGACAACGGCACGCAATCCGGCGACCAGACCGAGAAGAACCTGGTGCTGGGCTTTGGCCTTGCCCTGCGCGACCGGATCGAGAAGTCGGGCAAGTATCGGGTGGCCATGACGAGGTCCGACGACACCTTCATCCCGCTCAACGACCGGGTGAAGATCGCGCGCTCCCAGTCGGCGGCGCTGTTCGTCTCGATCCACGCCGACGCCCTGCCGCGCCGCGAGGGCGATGCCCAGGGCGCCACGATCTACACGGTGTCGGACAAGGCCTCCGACGCCGAGGCCGAACGGCTGGCGGAGGCGGAAAACAAGGCCGACGCCATCGCCGGTGTGAACCTGACCGACGAGCCGACCGAGGTCGCCGACATCCTGATCGACCTCGCGCAGCGCGAGACCAAGACGTTCTCCAATCGCTTCGCCCGTCTTCTGATGGACGAGATGAAGACCACGGTGCGGATGCACAAGCATCCGCTCAGATCGGCCGGCTTCCGGGTGCTGAAGGCGCCCGACGTGCCGTCCGTGCTGGTCGAGATCGGCTACGTCTCCAACAAGGGGGACCTCGAGCACCTCGTCTCCGAGAACTGGCGGAACAAGGCGGTAGGCTCGATGGTGCAGGCGATCGACACCTTCTTCGCCAAACGGCTGGCAACTGCCGGGTCGGCAAAGTGAAACCGGCCCGCTGAAAAGCCGGGGCAGTTGCGCCGAAGCCCTAGTTTGGCCACAGCCGCGACGGTATAGACAATGGACCGCAGGTCCCCAGAATCGACCATATTGTCCGGCGGCTCTTGTATATTCGCGTGCGCAAGGTGGCTCGCTGGGCCAAAGCTTCGTTGTGTGAGGCTTTCGCACTTTGGACAGGCGCTTCTGACGACTGAGCGCCGGAGGGTAGGAACGGAACGTCGATAATGCGCCTGCTCGTGCGGTTTATGGGTTTCTTGTTCGCCGCCGGAACCGTCGTGTTCCTGGTCGGTGTCGCCGCCGTCGCTGGCGCCATCTGGCATTTCTCCAAGGATCTGCCCGACTACTCGCAGCTGCAGGACTACGAGCCGCCGGTGATGACCCGCGTGCATGCCGCCGACGGCGCGCTGCTTGGCGAATACTCCAAGGAACGCCGGCTCTATCTGCCGATCCAGGCGGTGCCCAAGCTCGTGATCAACGCCTTCCTCGCCGCCGAAGACAAGAACTTCTACGAGCACGGCGGCATCGACTATCAGGGCATGGCGCGCGCCGCGATCCTTTATGCGCAGAACTACGGCTCAAACCGTCGCCCGCAGGGTGCTTCGACCATCACCCAGCAGGTCGCGAAAAACTTCCTGCTCACCAACGAGGTCTCGTTCAGCCGCAAGATCAAGGAAGCGTTGCTGGCGATGCGCATCGAGCGCGCTTATTCCAAGGACCGCATCCTCGAGCTCTATCTGAACGAAATCTATCTCGGCCTCGGTGCCTACGGCATCGCGGCGGCGTCGCTGGTCTATTTCGACAAGTCGGTCAACGAGCTGACGATCGCGGAAGCGTCCTATCTCGCCGCGCTGCCGAAAGCGCCGGCGGCGCTGCATCCGGTGCGCAACCGCGACCGCGCGATCGAGCGCCGCAATTATGTGATCGACCGTCTGCTGGAGAACGGCTGGATCAAGCAGGCCGACGCCGACAAGGCGCGCAAGGACCCGCTCAACGTCACCAGCCGCTCGAACGGCGCGCACATCTTCGCCGGCGAATATTTCGCCGAGGAGGTCCGCCGCGACATCTTCGAGCGCTACGGCGAAAAGAAGCTCTACGAGGGCGGCCTGTCGGTGCGCACGACGCTCGATCCCAAGATCCAGGTGATGGCGCGCAAGACCATGGTCGCGGGTCTCGTCAATTACGACGAGGCGCAGGGCTGGCGCGGGGCGCTGCACAAGCTCGATATTTCGGGTGACTGGGGCGTCAAGCTTGCCGACGTGAAATCGCTGTCCGACATCTCGCCGTGGCGGATGGCCGTCGTGCTCGAGACCAGCGATCAATCGGCGCGGATCGGCTTCCAGCCGGGCCGCGAACTCGGCGGCGCGGTCAGCAAGGAACGGCAGACCGGCATCATCACGATGGACGGCGTGCGCTGGGCCAAGACCAAGGGCAAGGCGCCGAGCGCGGTTTCGCAGGTGCTGCAGCCGGGCGACGTGATCTACGCCGACCCGCTGGTGACCAAGGACGGCAACGCGGTCGAAGGCCAGTATCGCCTGCGGCAATTGCCCGAGGTGTCCGGCGCCATGGTGGCGATGGATCCGTGGACCGGCCGCGTGCTAGCGATGGTCGGCGGCTTCTCGTTCGACCAGAGCCAGTTCAACCGCGCGACGCAGGCTTACCGGCAGCCTGGCTCGTCGTTCAAGCCGATCGTGTACTCGTCGGCGCTGGACAACGGCTATACGCCGTCGACCACCGTGATCGACGCGCCGATCGAGATCGATCAGGGGCAGGGCGCCGGCGTGTGGCGTCCGGAAAACTATTCGACCGGCAAGTATTACGGCCCGACCACGCTGCGCAACGCGTTGCAGCGCTCGCTCAACACCGTGACGGTGCGCCTCGCGCAGGACATCGGCATGCCCTTGGTCGGCGAATACGCCAAGCGCTTCGGCGTCTATGACGAATTGCCGAACTATCTGTCCTATGCGCTCGGTGCCGGTGAAACGACCGTGATGCGCATGGTCACGGCCTATTCGATGTTCGCCAATGGCGGCCGCCGGGTGA
Organism: Bradyrhizobium sp. BR2003; assembly: GCF_009720285.1. Lineage (NCBI taxonomy): Bacteria > Pseudomonadati > Pseudomonadota > Alphaproteobacteria > Hyphomicrobiales > Nitrobacteraceae > Bradyrhizobium > Bradyrhizobium sp. BR2003. Next base: position 7,494 of record NZ_SMYJ01000013.1, on the reverse strand, counting down.
AGCCGACGCTGATCGATCGCATCCAGGATCGCTACGGCCATACCATCTTCAAGCACGACACCCGCGAATGCCGCGGCTGCGACGCGCCCGGCGGCTGGAAGAGCCAGCCGGAGCCGCAGCTCGTCGACCGCCGCGAGCAGGTGCTCGACCCGATGACCGCCTACCAGATCACCGAGATGATGGAAGGCGTGGTCCAGCGCGGCACCGCGACCGTCGTGAAGGAGGTCGGCAAGCCGATCGCCGGCAAGACCGGCACCACCAACGACGAGAAGGACGTCTGGTTCGTCGGCTTCTCGCCCGATCTCGCGGTCGGCGTCTATATGGGCTACGACAAGCCGCGCAATCTCGGCCGCGCCGCCACCGGCGGCCACGTCGCAGCGCCGATCGCCCGCGACTTCCTCAAGCTTGCGCTCGCCGACAAGCCGCCGACGCCGTTCAAGGTGCCGGCCGGCATCAAGCTGATCCGCGTCGATGCCAAGAGCGGCATGCGCGCCGGTCCCGGCGACGGCGGCAACACCATCCTCGAAGCCTTCAAGCCGGGCACCGCGCCGCCGGAGAACTATTCGGTCATCGGCGTCGCCGATGCCGACGGGCGCGGCCCGGCGCCCGGCCCGCAGCCGTCGCAGAATGGGGCCCAGCCGGATGGCGGATTCTTCATGCGCCCGGGAACCGGGGGGCTTTACTAGCAGCCTGTCCGGCCAAATCGCCGGGATAGTGCGGCCAAGCCGATTGCGCTTTGCCGCGCCGGTCGCTACATCCCCCGGAACCTTTTTAGCCAACACCTGAAAGACCATGCGCGCGGAAATCGAACGCCTTGTTGAAGAGATCAAGCAGTCAGTCGGGCTGCTGAGGAGGCATCTTTGACGTCGAACAATCGACGGCACGCCTCGCTGAGCTGAACAAGCTCGCAGAAGACTCCAATCTCTGGAACGATCCCCAGAAGGCCCAGCGGCTGATGCAGGAGCGCACCTCATTGGAGGATGCGCTTTCGGGCATCGGCAAGGTCGAGCGCGAGCTCGAGGACCAGGTCGGCATGATCGAGCTCGGCGAGGCCGAGAGCGATGAGGGCGTGGTCACTGAGGCCGAGAAGGCGCTCAAGGACCTCAAGAAGGAGGTCGCCCGGCGCGAGCTGGAGGCACTGCTGTCGGGCGAGGCCGACAAGTTCGATTCCTATCTCGAAGTCCATGCCGGCGCCGGCGGCACCGAGAGCCAGGACTGGGCGCAGATGCTGCTGCGCATGTACACGCGCTGGGCGGAGAAGCACGGCTTCAAGATCGAGTTCCTCGAAGAATCCCAGGGTGAAGAGGCCGGCATCAAGTCAGCCACCATCCAGATCAGCGGTCACAATGCCTATGGCTGGCTGAAGACCGAGGCCGGTGTGCATCGCCTGGTGCGCATCTCGCCGTTCGATTCCAACGCGCGGCGGCACACCTCGTTTTCGTCGGTGCAGATTTTCCCCGTGATCGACGACTCTATCAAGATCGAGATCAAGGAGTCCGATGTCCGCACCGACACCATGCGGTCGGGCGGCGCCGGCGGCCAGCACGTCAACAAGACCGAGTCGGCGGTGCGCCTGACGCACATCCCGACCGGCATCGCGGTGGTCTGCCAGGCCGGCCGCTCCCAGCACAAGAACCGTGCGCAGGCCTGGGACATGCTGCGCGCACGGCTGTACGAGATCGAGCTGAAGAAGCGCGAGGAGCAGGCGGCTGCCGATCAGGCCGCCAAGACCGATATCGGCTGGGGTCACCAGATCCGCTCCTACGTGTTGCAGCCCTATCAGATGGTGAAGGACCTGCGCACCGGCGTGCAGACCTCCGACACGTCGGGGGTGCTCGATGGCGACCTCGATGAATTCATGGCGGCGACCTTGGCGCAGCGTGCCTTCGGCACCGGGCCCGGCTCCGTCGAGGATGTGGATTAGCCCATGCCGCGCGTCGCTTTCATCGGATTGGGACGCATGGGCCACGGCATGGCCGGCCGTTACCTCGATGCCGGCTTCACGGTCGCGGTGTGGAACCGGAGCAAGGCCAAGGCCGCGGACCTGATCGCCCGCGGCGCGCTGTGGGCAACCTCGCCGGAGGATGCCGCGATCGATGCCGATGCCGTGGTGACCATGGTCGCCGACGACGAGGCCTCGCGCGCGGTCTGGCTGACCAGGGACGGCGCTGCCGCCAACATGAAGGCCGGCACGCTCGCGATCGAATGCTCCACGGTCTCGTACCAGCACACGCTCGAGATGGCGCGCGAGCTCAACAGCCGCGGCCTGATCTACATCGATTGTCCGGTCACCGGCCTGCCGGAGGCGGCGGCCGCCGGCAAGCTGACGCTGCTGGTGGGCGCTGATCCGGCCGATCTCGAGCGCGCGCAGCCTTATCTCGCGCCGATCGGCAGCACGATCCGGCACTTCGGCCCGGTCGGCACCGGCACCGTGTTCAAGCTGATCAACAACCTGATCGGCGCGGTGCAGATCGCAAGCCTCGCCGAGGGCGTGGCGATCGCCGAGCAGGCGGGCCTCGACATGCAATTGGTGGCCGAGGCGCTGGCGACTGGCGCGGTGGCAAGCCCGCAGGTGATCCGCCACAGCAAGCGGATGATCGACCGCAACTTCTCCGGCGCATCGTTCACCGCGGCGCTGCGCCACAAGGATGCCGACTACGCTGTGCGGCTCGCCGAGACCTTGCTGCCCGGCGTGCCCGTCAGCCGCGCCGCGCTCGCCGCTTACGACAAGGCGAAGGCCCATGCGCCCGACGCCGACGAGGGCCAGATGATCGAGATCGTGTCGCGGCCGAAATAGGCCGGGCCGCCATCTCGGAAATCGGGTGGGAATATTCGCGGCGCCGCGCTAGTCACCTGTCCGACTGCAGGTGAGTGCCCGATATGCCTTCCGCCGACAACCGCATCGATCGTCGCGACTGGAGGCTGCTTGTCCTGCTGTCGGTACTCTGGGGCGGCTCGTTCTTCTTCAACGGCGTGATCCTGCGCGAACTGCCGCCGCTGACCCTCGTGCTGCTGCGCGTCGTGCTCGGCACGATCATCCTGCTGCCGCTGCTGCGGGCCGCCAGAATCGAATTCCCGCGTGGCCTGTCCGGCTGGGCGCCGTTTGCCGCGATGGGGCTGTTCAACAATGTGCTGCCGTTCGCGCTGATCGTGTTCGGGCAGACCTATATCCCGAGCGGGCTGGCCTCGATCCTCAATGCGACGACGCCGCTGTTCGCGGTGGTCGTGATGGCGGCGGCCGGCGAGGAGCGGCTGCAGGCGCGCCGCGTCGCGGGCGTGACGGTGGGGCTGATCGGGGTTGCGATCCTGCACGGCGATGCGCTCGGCTTCGAGAGCCGGCAAGGCATCGGCATCCTGCTGTGCCTCGCCGGCGCCTTCAGCTACGGCATCGCGGCGCTGGTCGGGCGGCGGCTGCCGCAGCACGTGCCGCCGCTGGGGACTGCGACGTTCCAGATGATGGCCTCGGCGGTGCTGATGGCGCCCATTGCCGCCGTCGTCGATCGGCCGTGGCTGCTGCCGATGCCCCACGCAACGACGTGGCTCGCCGTGCTCGGGCTTGCGGCGCTGTCGACGGCGCTGGCCTATATCGTGTTCTTCCAGATCCTGCGGCGTTCCGGCGCGACCAATGTGATGCTGGTGACGCTGCTGATCCCGGTCACCGCGATGCTGCTCGGATATCTCGTGCTCGGCGAGCCGATCGCGCTGCGCGAGGTGATCGGCGCGCTGGTGATCGCGAGCGCGCTGCTCTTGATCGACGGCCGCGTGCTGGTCTGGTTCAGCCGCGCGCCTGCTTCCACGCCGCATACCATCCGCTGAAGCGTCCGCTGTCGCGCTCGCCGCCGTGCCAGGCGGCATAGACCGTGCCGTCGTCAGCGACCAGCACCACGGCATCGAGTCCCTTGGAGCGGCGCAGCGTGTCCATCGCCTGCGCCGGCGTCTGCGCGATCGGACCTGCGACGTTGAACGAGGTGTTGACCGACATCTCGACGCCGATATGGCGGCCGAGCGCCTTCAGATAGGCATGAGTGAGGGGATCGTCAGCCTCGCGCACGATCTGGATACGGCCGGTGCCGTCGGCATGCACCACCGCCGGAATCTTCGCGCGCGCCTCGGGCTTCGAATGCGCCGTCAGCACCATGTAGTTATAGGCATTGTAGTCGGCGTCGGAGGCGCCGTCTTCCAGCTCGAAATAGTCGCGCGCTGCCTCTAGCGTCGCCATCGGCGCCAGCGGCCGGATCGCCTCGCGATACTTGACGCGCTCGTTGAGCCGCTCGCGCACCTCTGGATCGCAGGGATTGGCGAGGATCGAGCGGTGGCCGAGCGCGCGCGGGCCGGTTTCGGCGGCGCCCTGATAGATCGCGATCACACCGCCTTGCGCGACCATGGACGCCATCAGGTCGGCAACCGCGTCGCGCCCGTCCGAAGTCGCCACATTGCCGATCTTGGTCGAGGCGACGTCGTCCGCCTGCAGCGCCGTCGCGATGTCGGCGTTCGAGGGCGGCAGCCCGCAATAGAATGCATGCGACAGCGGCGCGCCGCGCGGCGCGCCCGCCATATGCGCGAACAGCCAGGCCGCGCCGATCGGCACGCCGGGATCGCCGGGCACCGGCGGCACCCACATATGCAGCCGCGTCTTGCGCTGCTGCGCCCGCTCGAACCACGCCTCGTCGAAATGCTCGAGCAGCCGCATGTTGCCGAGCGCGTTCAGCGCGACGCCCCCGGTCAGCACCAGGCGGTCGGTGCCGGTGGTGCGCAGGAGATGGTCGATGACATGGATCATCGCGTCCTCGAACACCAGTTGGGTCGCGGCCGCCTTGTCGACGCGGTCCTTGGTGTCGGGGCGGTGATTGATGTCCTCGACGCGCAGCACGGCGTCGGGATTCCAGAGCTGGTCCGGCCGCAGTGGCGTGCCGAGAATATCGATCAGCGGCTGATGATAGGGATTGTCGGCGGGATCGGCGTACCAATTGGCCATCGCGCGATTGAGCTGCACGCTGCCATTGGGCCCGAGCTGTAGCACCGCCTTCAGGCGCTGATAATACGGATTGGTGGCGCGGTTCATGTCGCCCCAGGCGGCGGCGCCCATGTAGCGGCCTTCGCTGGAGAGCCAGGTCCAGCCGCCCTGGCTCGACGAGATCACCGTGTAGAAGGCACCGAGCGAGTCGAACAGGCTCTCATTGCAATAGAGCTGCTTCATCTCGCCGTTCTCGGCGACATAGAGCGAGATCGAGCCGACGTCGCCGGTGCCGTCGAGCACCGCGATCGCAACACGCTCGCGCGTATCGGCGAACGGCGAGGCGGTGAACGAGTACCAGGCGTGATTGTCGTGATGCGGCATGCAGATCAGCGGCAATTGCTTGTCGAGCCCGTACATCCTGCCGAGCCGGCGCGACAGCCGCCGCACCTGATCCAGCTGGCGCAGATTGATCGCCGGTGCGATCGGGGCACGCAGCAATTTGAGGCTGGCCGGCGCTTCCTCGAGCGAGGTGCGAATCAGCATCGCCAGCAGCGCCGGATAGTCCCACGTCGTGACGAAGGCGGCGATATCGCCGACGTCGCGGCCCATCCGCTGCAACACTTTGCGCATGTCGTCGAGCGCGTGTTGCGGGAACTCGTTGGTGTGCTTGTTGCCGGAGAAGCGCTCTTCCTCGTTGTTGACGATGAGGCGCGGTCCGTCCTTCTGGGTGATCTCGACCAGCGCGACGCCGGTATTGTGCGTGCCGGGGCAGGCGAGGCCGGCGATGTAGACGGTCTCGCCGCGCTGCAGCTTTTCGCGGATCGAGGCGATCGTGCGCTGCGCGAACTCGCCATTGGCCTTGTGCAGGCCGCGCTTCGCCAGCGCAGACTCGCTGAGGCGGCGCGTGATCCCATAGCCCGCGGCCGCAAGATGCGGATGCCGCGGACCGGTACGGATGTCCGGTTTACGCAATCAGAACGCCTCGACTCGTGATCCCCAGATCGACCTTCAATCATAAATAGCGCCAGGCAACAATGCCGTTTCGCCCAACGGAAAAACCCAGCGCTTGCCAGCACATGCGTCTCTTGCGAGACTTGCCGCCAAAACCAACGACAAAAATCGGGAGAAAACGATGCCGGCTCGTTTCGGATATATTGGCGCAATCGCGGCGTTCGCAAGGGCCGCGCTGATCGCGACCTCGGTCGCACTGACCGCGACCGCGGCCACCGCGCAGAAGAAATACGATCCCGGCGCGAGTGATGGCGAAATCAAGATCGGCAACATCATGCCATATAGCGGCCCGGCGTCGTCCTACGGTGTGATCGGCAAGACCGAGGCCGCCTTCTTCAGGATGATCAACGATCAGGGCGGCATCAACGGCCGCAAGATCAACTTCATCAGCTATGACGACGCCTATTCGCCGCCGAAGGCGATCGAGCAGGCGCGCAAGCTGGTCGAGAGCGACGAGGTGCTGCTGATCTTCCAGCCGCTCGGCACGCCGTCCAATTCGGCAATCATGAAATACATGAATGCCAAGAAGGTGCCGCAATTGTTCGTCGCCTCCGGCGGCACCAAATTCGGCGACCCCAAGAACTTCCCCTGGACGATGGGCTTTCAGCCCAACTACCAGAGCGAGGGGCGCATCTACGCCAAGTACATTCGCGACAAATTCCCTGACAGCAAGATCGCGGTGTTCTGGCAGAACGACGATGCCGGCAAGGATCAGTTCAAGGGCCTGAAGGACGGGCTCGGCGACAAGGTCGGCATGATCATCGCCGACAAGTCCTACGAGGTCTCCGATCCCTCGATCGATTCGCAGATCGTCGCGCTGCACGATTCCGGCGCCGACATCTTCTTCTCCTGGGCAGCGCCGAAGGGATCGGCGCAGGCGATCCGGAAAGTGGGCGAGCTCGGCTGGAAGCCGAAATTCTTCCTCGCCAACACCGCGACCTCGGTCGCCTCGGTGCTGAAACCGGCCGGACTCGAGTTCTCCAAGGGCATCATCTCGACCGCCTATCTGAAGGACCCGACCGATCCGACTTGGGACAAGGATCCGGCGGTGCAAAGCTGGCGCGCCTTCATGGACAAGTATTACCCCGACGGCGACAAGGCCAACGCCAACAACCTCTATGGCTATGTCCAGGCCGAGGCGATGATGCAGGTCTTGAGGCAGTGCGGCGACAATCTCACGCGCGAGAACGTGATGAAACAGGCCGCCAGCCTGAAGAACTTCCACTCCGACCTGATGCTGCCCGGCGTCATGGTCAACACCTCCCCCGACGACTACTTCCCGATCGAGCAGATGCAGCTGATGCGCTTCAACGGCGAGGCGTGGGAGCTGTTCGGCGACGTGATCACAGGCGAGGTCGGGCACGAGGCGTCGCGGTAGGCGGTTGATGTGAGGAGGCCGGTCCCGCAACACTAGTGTCGTCCCGGCGATGCAGGCCGTGCAAAAAGGGGCGGCTTGAGTTGAAGACGAGGGGGTGGCCTCAAGCTGGACAGGGCCGGAGCGCCTTGAGCAGGGCGGGTGTCGTTTT
>NZ_SMYJ01000012.1:0-102503 GCF_009720285.1 Bradyrhizobium sp. BR2003 | reverse complement strand
GACCATGTCGCGGCCGCCGAGCTCAACGTGTCGTCGGCCACGCCGCGCTTCCTCGAGCGCGCGGTGCATTACGATGGCTTGTCGGCGAAGCTGGCGAAACGGCTCGAGGGTCGCTCGCGCGAGCTCGCGATGGAGGCGCTGAAGGTCGCCAACCGCGAAGCCAACCGCGCGCTGGCAAAAGACAAGGGCGGCGACTATCGCTGGAATTTCGGCATCTACATCTATCGCGAGGGTCCGGACGGCCCGGTCGATGACGATGCCGACGAAGGCGGTGCGGCGTGAAGCGCCCGCCGGTCATTTCGCGCCGCGTGCTGCTTGTCGGCTTCTGGCTTGCCGGAACGTCGCTCGCGGGCGCGCAGGTCAAGAAGCGCGGCAATGATCAGGGCATCGGCGGCACCGGCATCACCGGTTCCGATCAGGGAATCGGTGGCACCGGCATCGTCGGCGTGATCCAGCGGTTCGGCTCGATCTATGTCAATGGCGAGCGTGTCGCCTATGCCCCCGACGTGCCGGTCAGAATCGACGGCGAGGCGACGAGCGCCAAGGCGCTGCGGATCGGACAGCTCGCGCGCGTGGTGGCGCAGCGCGATGGCGGCGGCACGCTGTCGACCAAACGCATCGATGTAACCAGCGAGGTGACCGGGCCGGTCGAGCAAATGAAGCCGGGCGGGCTGACGGTGCTCGGCCAGACGGTGGCCTGGATCGGACGCGAGAGCTGGCTGAAGGTGGGCGCGCATGTCGCCGTGTTCGGGTTGCGCCGCACCGACGGCGTCGTCGTCGCAAGTCTGGTGCAGGAGCGCCATGACGCCACCGCGCGCGTCGCAGGGCCGCTCGAGCGCGACCGTGCCGGCGCCTTGCGGATCGGCGAGCTCAAGCTCGACGGCGTCGATGCGGCGCTGGTCGGTCAGCGCGTGCAGGCCGAGGGGCACGTCGCGCAGGGCGTGATGCAGGTGTCGCGCAGCCGCGCCGACGATTTCTCCGATCTCGCCGGCGCGCACCGGCTGTTGATCGAGGCCTATGTGCGGCGGGTCGGCAATGACCTGCAGCTCGGCTCCGGCTTTGTCGCGCGCGACCATTCGCGGTTCTCCCCGGCGGCCGACACGCGCGTCATCCTCAACGCGCAGTTGTCGGGCCCGCGCGAGCTGCGCGTCGAATCGGTGCAGTCGGTCGGCAAGTTCCCGGGCTCGTCGGTGAAGAGCCCGGGCACGCCGGGCCGTGGCCCCGGCGGCGGCGGATCCGGGCCGGGTCACGGATCGGGACCTGGCGGCCGCGGCGCGCCAGGCGGCGGCGGTCCAGGCGGCGGGCCTGCGCCTGATCCGCTGAGTGGTGGACCGACCGGCCCCGGTCCCGGTGGCTTCGGCCCGCCCGGCGGACCGTTCGGTCCCGGTGGCGGTGGCAGACCATTCGGACCCGGCGGTGGATTCGGTGGCGGCGGACCGCCCGGCGGCATGGGGGGCGGCGGCCGCCGCTAAGGCCACAAACGCGATCGGCGCAAGCGAGACCGCTTGCGCCGATGTTCAGATCGATCGTTGTGCGATTGAGCTAGCCCGCGCTGAGCCGGACGCCGGCGCGGAGGAATTTCTGCGGATCGACCGCTTCACCGTCGATGCGGGTCTCGTAGTGCAGATGGGGACCGGTGGAGCGGCCGGTCGAACCGACGGCGCCGATCACCTGGCCGATCTTGACGTATTCGCCGACCTTGACGCCGATCTCGGAGAGATGACCGTAACGCGTCGACAGGCCGTTGCCGTGATCGACCTCGACCATGCGGCCATAGCCGCCGGCCCAGCCGGCCGACACCACCTTGCCGTTGGCGGTGACACGCACCGGATCGCCTTGCGCCGCGCGGAAGTCGAGGCCGGTATGCATCGCCGGCCGGCCGAGGAAGGGATCGGTGCGCACGCCGAAGCCGCTGGTGAATTCGACTTCACCGACCACGGGCTTGCGGTAAGGCACCAGCGCCAGCGTCTGGTTCAGTCGCTGCATCTGTGCGCGGTTGATATTGATGCGATAGAGCTGGCGTTCGAACGCGCCGGCGTCGGCAGAGAGTTTCACAGGGACAAAGGGCCCGCCCATGCCGGAGCGCGGCGTCGCCGCCTCGAGCTGCGCCATGTTGAGACCGAGATCGGAGATCACGCCGCGCATCCGGCGCACCTTGGAATCGATGCTGTCCTCGACCGAGGCGAGCGCGGCAACCTGGCGCCGCTCGACCTGGTCAAGCGAGGTCTGCAGGCGGACCAGCACGTTGTCGACGCCCTGGGCCTTCGCGAACTGGTTCGGCTGCGTCTTGGCGATCAGCGGCGCGCGCGATTCGAGCCGTGCCTCGCGATCCGGCGGCGCCACGAAGATCACGGTGTCGCTGATCGGGGAGGGTTTCAGCGTGCCGGAGGACGGCGCAGCCTCGGCCCGGCCCTGCGGCTTGATCGATCCGGTGCTGGTGACGTCGGGCATTGCGCCGAGCGCGGTGGCGCGCGATTCCAGCGTCGACTGCCGCTTCATGATCTGGTCGAGCTTTTGGTCGAACTGCTCCTGGTCGAGCAGCTGGCGGCTGGTGGTGCGGTCGACCTTGGCGCGCAGCTCCGAGATGCGGTCCTCATAGGCGTATTGCATCTCGGCTTGGCGCGCGATCAGCCGGGTCAGCACGTCGTCGCGGAACGCGAAATAGGTCGCGGTGGCTGCCGACCACATGCCGAGCAGCACCACGGTGCCGACGATGATCCAGAACACCACCGGCCCGAACCGGACCTGCTTGCCGGCATGGACCAGGGTATAGCCCTCGCCGGAGGCGGCCACCGCTGCCGCCTTAGCGGGTGCGGTGTGATGGGCTGCCGGACGGCGCGCCGGCGTCCGGCCATGGTCCTGCGGATGATGGTGTTTGTGATGTTCCTGGTGATGACCGGACCGGCTCGACATCGGTACTCCCGCGGCCGGTCGGACCAAGCTCCGTACGGCTAATTTGCGGGGCCGATTTGAGCCCGTCATGGTTAATTTTCAGGAAACGGAACTCGTCCCGTCAGAGCGCGCGGGCAGCCTCCAATACCGCTTCGGCGTGGCCGTCGACTTTCACATGGCGCCAGATGCGGGCGACTCTTCCACTGGAATCGACCAGAACCGTGGTGCGAATAATTCCCATGAAGGTCCTGCCATACATGGATTTTTCGCCCCAGGCGCCATACGCCTCCAGCATCTCGTGGGCCGGATCGGAGACCAGCGGCACCGACAGCTGGTGTTTGTTTCGAAATGACTCCTGCGCCTTAACCGTGTCGGCGGAAATGCCGACCACTTCGGTCCCCGCAGCGACGAACTCGCTTTTGAGCCGGGTGAAATCGATCGCCTCCCTGGTGCAGCCGGGGGTGTCGGCGCGGGGGTAGAAGAACAGCACCAGCTTCTTGCCGGCAAAATCCTTCAGCGAAACGCTGTCCCCGCCGTCGCGCGGCAGGTCGAAGCCGGGCGCCGTGGCGCCCTCGGCAAGTGTGATGGCGGACGAGTTGGTCACGGTCGGCCCTCGCTTTAACGGTTTCGATGCCGCCTTGTGCGAAGCTTTGCTTCGAACACCCGCTGCGGTCTTTGCTTTCGTTGCCTTTGTCGTTTTCTTAGTTGTTTTCTTGGCCGCTGCCTTCTTCGCAACCGCTGTGCGGGTTTTCGTCGCGGACTTCCCAGTGCTTGCGCTTGCGGCGCGCGCAACCTTTGTTGTGACCCGCTTTCCGGTTGTGTTGGAGGATTTCTTGCGCGTTTTCTTGGACATACGCCTTCCTTTCGTCGCTTTCCGAAGCTCAACCATTGGGGTATTGCGGGTCTTATTGGCGGCGGCCGGATTCGCGCCGGCCGCTGGGCAAGTTTGATGGCCACGGAGTATGGTGACAAGGAATTCGACGCGTGACCCGTCCGCTTGCTGAATTGGCTTTTGATTGGTTGGTTTGGTCCGTTCTGGGGGCCATCGGCGAGTAACATGATTAGGCGAGGATAGGCGGCGATGCCGGCACAGGAGCGCTCGATACGCATCGACGGGCGCCCCGATGGCGGCGATCAGCTTCGCCGTCAGCACCGAGAGGCAATGGCAAGGAACACGTCGCCGCAGGGTCCAAATCCGCGCGCCGGGGCTGACTTCTCGCAATGGGAAGACGACGCTGCGTGGGACGAGCAGGATGAGGCGGCGGGCAACCGTGCGCGGCAATTGCTGGCGCGTTCCAACACCAACCTGCATCGCTTCACCGATTTCTGCTCCGGCATGCAGCGCTCGCTGAACGGCGAGCGTTGGATCCGTCGCATCGGCCTCGTCCTCGTGGTGCTGGTCGCGATGTTCGCGACCTGCTTCGGCGCGCTGTGGTGGCGGCTCGGCGCCGGCCCGATCAATCTCGACATGGCGACGCCGTGGCTTGCCGCGGCGATCGAGGAGAATATCGGCCACGGCAACACGGTCGAGGTCGGTGGAACGCAGATCGAGCGCGCCGGCCGCGTCAGGATCGCGGTGCGCATCCGCGACATCATCGTCCGCGACCGCGACCATGCGGTGGTTGCGAGCGCGCCCAAGGCCGAAGTGCGCCTGTCGGGCACCGCGCTCCTGATGGGCCAATTGCGGGCGGAGAGCCTCAATCTGGTCGATGCTGAACTGTCGGTGCGCATCACGCCCGACGGCAATGTCACCGTATCCGCCGGCGACACCGCTAAACCGCTGGCCACCGGCGTTGCCTCCAAGCGGGAGGCGGGGATGCCGCCGACATTCCCGCGGCCGACACCCGCGGCACCGCCGCCGCCGGTTGCCTCGCCGCCGGCTGCCGCCGAGCCCTCGGCGTCACCCGATTCGGCCCAGAGCGGGCTGCTCGCCGGTCTCGACTGGCTCGACAGCCTCAGCATGACCGGCCTCGATGGTCAGAACCTCAACGAGATCGGCCTGAAGAACGGCAATCTCGTCGTCGACGATCAGCAGCGCGGCAATAAATGGAGCTTCGAGAACATCAGCCTCAGCCTGCGGCGCCCGAGCGGCGGCGGCGTTGCGCTCAGCTTCGGCGAGGAGGGCGCGAAACCCTGGTCGGTGCGCGTGCTGGTCGGGCCGCAGCAGAACGGCGTACGCTCGGTCGACATCAAGGCCGACAAGGTTTCCACCCGGAACATCCTGCTCGCGCTCCGAACCAAGGATCTGACCTACACCGCCGACCTGCCGCTGTCGGGCGAGATGAAGGGCGAACTCGGCCGCGACGGCCTGCCGACCTATTTCCGCGGCAAGATCAATGTCGGTGCCGGCAACATCATCGACACCGACACGCCCGACTACCCGATGCCGGTCGATTCGGCCGAGATGAGTGTCGAATGGGATTCGGGCCGCCGCGTGCTGCTGGCGCCGATCAAGGTCATCTCGGGCGCCAACCGCATCACGCTGCTCGGCCATATCGAGCCGCCGAACGACAACGTCACCGACTGGCAGGCCGGCCTGTCGGGCGGCACCATCGTGCTGGCCGGCGCCGACAAGAACGAACCGCCGTTGATCTTCAATCGCATCAACATCGGCTTCCGGTTCGACACCGACAAGAAGCGCGTGCTGCTGACCCAGGCCGACATCTCCAATGGCGAGATCGGCGTCGCTGGAACCGGCAGCATCGACTATTCCGGCGAGCCGCGGCTGCAACTCGGATTCGCCGGCACGCCGATGTCGGCCTCGGCCCTGAAACGGATGTGGCCGGTCATCATCGTGCCCGAGGTGCGCGAATGGGTGCTCGAGCGGATCGACCGCGGCACGCTCCAGCGTATCGATGTCGGCGTCAATTCGCCGGTGCACAACCTGTCGCGCAAGGGACCGCCGATCCCGGATGACGGCCTCTCGGTCAACATTGTCGCCTCGGGTGTCACGGTGCGTCCGGTGGACCAGATGCCCGCGGTGCATGACGCGGATCTGAAGGCCAGGGTGACCGGCCGCACCGCGACCGTGACCATCAACCAGGGCATTGCCGACACGCCTGCGGGCCGCAAGATCACGCTGTCGGACTTCAGCTTCGAGGTGCCGGACATGGCGCCGAAGCCGTCGCCGTCGAAGGTCAAGTTCCGGGTCGACTGTCCGGTGCCGGCCGCCGCCGAAATCCTCGCGTCCGACCGGCTCAGCGACCTCTCCGGTCCGCCGATCGATCCCAATGCCAGCAAGGGCAACGTCACCGCAACGATCAATCTCGGCATGCCGGTGAAGGGCGAACTGACCAAGGCCGATACGCTCTACTCGGTCACGGCCGACATCTCCGGCGTTGCCGTCGACAAGCTGGTGATGAACCAGAAGCTCGAAGCCAACGCGCTGAAGGTGATCGCCAGCAATGCCGGCTTCCAGGTCAAGGGCGACGTCAAGATCAACGGGCAGGCGGCCTCGCTCGACTACCGCAAGCCGGCTGAGGGCGATGCCGACGTCAAGCTGCAGGCGACGCTGGACGATGCGAGCCGCGCGCGCCTCGGGCTCGATCTCGGTCCCGCGGTCTCGGGCGCGATCCCGATCAAGCTGAGCGGCAAGATCGGCAGCGGCGACAACCCCACCACCAAGATGGGCGTCGAAGCCGACCTGACCCAGCTCAAGCTCGACAACATTCTTCCGGGCTGGGTCAAGGCGCAGGGCCGGGCCGGCAAGGCAACCTTCAACGTGGTGCCGAAGGGTCAATCGACCAGGTTTGAGGATATCTCGATCGACGGCGCCGGCGTGTCGATCAAGGGGGCGCTCGAGGTCGACCAGAACGGCGACCTCATGAATGCGTACTTCCCGACCTACGCGCCGTCGGAAGGCGACAAGACTTCGCTGCGGGCCGATCGCGGTCCCGACGGCGTGATCAAGGTGACGATGCGTGGCGACGTATTCGACGGCCGGGGCTTCCTGAAGTCGGCGATCTCCGGCCGCGACAGCGATCCCAAGAGCAAGACCAGGACCACCGATTTCGATGTCGATCTGAAGCTCGGCGCGGTCGCAGGATTCAACGGCGAAGCGCTGCGCAGCGTCGACGCCAAGGTCTCGCGCCGCAACGGGTTCTTCAAGGCGTTCACGCTGAGCGGCAAGGTCGGTCGCGATACCCCCGTCACGGTCGATATGCGCGGACGCCAGCAGGGCCGCGAGGTGATCTATCTGCAGACCAGCGACGCCGGTGCGTTCCTGCGCTTCATCGACACCTATTCGAAGGTGGTCGGCGGCCAGCTTACGCTGGCGATGGAGCCGCCGATCCCGGAGCCGAGCCCGAGAGAAGGGCTCATCAATATCACCGGCTTCTCGGTGAAGGGCGAGACCCAGCTCGACCGCGCCGTTGCCGGCGGGCCGGTCAGCACCCAGAACGGCATCGGCTTCGACGCGCTGCGCGCCGAATTCACGCGCCAGAGCGGCCAGCTTTCGATCCGCAACGGCGTGGTCAAGGGACCGACCATCGGCGCGACCATCGAAGGCAGCATCGACTATATCGGCAACCAGGTGCGGATGAACGGCACCTTCATTCCGATGTACGGATTGAACAACATGTTCGGCCAGATCCCGTTCTTCGGGATTTTCCTCGGCGCCGGCAGCAATGAAGGCCTGATCGGCGTGACCTATGAAGTGGTGGGCACGCCGAGCGCGCCGGTGCTGCGCGTCAACCCGATCTCCGCGCTGGCGCCCGGCCTGACGCGGAAGATCTTCGAGTTCAAGCAGTACGGCCCGAACGACCTGCCGCCGACGAACAACTGACGCGTTTCGAGCGAGGGGGTCGACGGCTCGCGCACGGAAAATACGTCAAGCCGGAAGCCTGAGCGCCCCTGAACGACGGCAAAGAAGAGCGGCGCCCGATTGAATCAGGCGCCGCTGATCTCAGCTCTTCACCGCAGTCGTCCGGCTCAGCGGTCGAAACCGGGCAGGGCGGCGGTGTGCTCCGCGCGGGCGCCCGTCAGTCTGTTGGGGTTGAGGTGAAGTGCGCGCAGAATCGTCGGTGCGACCTGCTTGTTCTCGACCTTGTCATCCACCACCGCGCCTTCGAAGCCCGGGTTGGCGACGACCAGCAGGACGTGGGTGTCGTCGTCGGTGAAGCCGCCATGCTCGGAGACCTTCTTCGCGCTGCCGCTGTAGATCGTGCCATGGAGCGGCTGGATGATGATGTCGGGCGTGCGGCCCTGGGCCGGGTTGCCGAATTTGTCACTCAGCTCGTCGCCGGCATAGATCTTCTCGATCCGGGCCTGGTTCAGCAGAACCCTGTCGGTCTCGAGGATGCCGACGGCCTTGCTGGCCTGGGTCTGATCGGCCAGCCAGATCAGCGAAACGTCGTCGGCGGTCTCCTGCGCTACCTTCACGCCGCCGGCGGTCAAGAGGTCGACCGGGTCGACGACGTCGGCATGGCCCATTGGCAGCCGCGGATTGGTAGAGCCCTTCAGCATGTGAAGCTGGCTCACGTCGATCGGTGACTGGCCATGCTTCGCACCGACGACGACCAGGGTATTCTTCGTGAGATGCTGCTTGTCGAGCTGTTCAAGGATCTGGCCGAGCGAGCTGTCGACGAACTCGAGCGACAATTCGAGCTCCGCGCTCGGTGTGCCGTTCGCATCCGTGTAGCCGTCGGCGGTGACTTTCTGTCCGACGCTGACGGCCTGGAAGTTCATGCCCAGGATCGCGGGCACGCCGACGGTCTTTGTCCCGGTATGGTCAAGGCCCTTGATCCAGTTCAGGACTGCGGTGACCTTCAGATTGTCGTAGTAGCGGGTGTAGACCGGGTTCACGGTCCAATCGTCACTCGCCTTGGGCGTCGGGATCAATTCGGGTGCAGTGGCAAGCACGGTCGTCGAATTGATCTCGGGCGCATAGAGCTCGTCGAGGCCCTTGCCGGAGGGGCCGCTGATGATCTCATAGGCCGGGTGCTTGTCCGACCAGGCCGTGCGCAGGCCAGCCTCGTGGATCACTTCCATGATCGTCGTGGTGTCGTTCTTCAGGTAGGCGTGCGGATAGACCGGCAGGCAAGCGCCGCCGACCTTGCGCAGCGGCAGGTTGGCTGGATTGATGTGGTCGGAATTGGCCGCACCACCGCCGTCGAGCTTGCTCAGATCGTAATCGAGCGCTTCGAAATATGTGGCTTCGGTACCTGGCTTGCCCTGGCAGTTGCTGCCGGGCGGAAACAGCGTCTGGTCGTAGGTGTCGTCGTAAAAGACGCCGTGCGTCTTCGGCGAGGCGCCGGTCATGAGTGCCAGCAGCCCCGGAAAGGAATCCGACGGGTGCGAGGTGTGCGCATTGGTGTAATGCACGCCGTGCCTCAGCAGTTTTGCGAAGGTCGATGTCGGGTGTCCTTTGACATAACGCTGCAGGTCGATCTCGTGCATGCCGTCGACGCTGATCAGAAGAACATGCTCGATGGCGCGATGATCGTCATCGTCGGAGCGTGCGGTCGCGCTGAGCGCGGTCGAGCCGAGCAATACCGCAATCGCGAGCTTTCCGAATCTATTCATGTTTGACGCCCTCCCGTTGAGAAACTGGCGTCCTTGGATACCGCTGCGAACACGACAGGGATGTGAAATCGCAATGATGATGTCATAACGATCCCGTTAGCGCGGTCATTGCTGCCCTGCGAGCGCGCTCCGCCGTCACATCTCGTTCGCATGCCCGTAACAGTCCGCTCGCAAATGGTGCGCTGGGTTCGCTGGTGCCCGGCTCAGCGCCGCAGCGCCGGCACCACCAGGAACGGGATCAGGCCGAGCACCACATTGACCAGCGCGAAGGCGATCAGCGGATTGTAGCTGTGGGTCCAGTCGTGAATCAGGCCGCCGCCCCATGAGCCGAGGCCGGAGCCCAGACCGCTGCCGATCATGATGGTGCCGTAGATCGTGCCGACGCGCTCGCCGCGGAAAATCTTCAGCGCGGTCGCCGTGATCAGCGGACCGCGCGAGCCGATCATGCTGCCGAAGCAGATGATGAAGCCGGTCAGCAGCCAGTAGTTCGGATACCACTGCAGCAGCCAGAGCAGGATGATGCCGATGATCGAGACGCCGTAGCTGAACAGCACCGAGGGCCGGCGGCCGATGATGCCGTCGAGCGTGGAGACGCCGAGCATGCCGACGAACAGCGCGACGCCGGAGAAGCCCCAGGCGGTTGCCGCCTGTAGCGGCGGGAAGCCGACATCGATCAAATAGGCGACGATCTGCGCCGTCAGCGCATACATCGCGATCGCGGTGAAGAAGAAGGTGGAGAACAGCGCCCAGAAGGCGTGGTGGCGCATCGCGCTGAGCAGTGTCCAGCCTTCGTCGGCCAGACTGCTTTCCGCCTTCCGGACGATCTGCGGCGATCCGCCGGCGAGCAGCCGCCACGGCAGAAAGACCAGCGGAACAAGCAGGCAGAGCGCGCCGATGCCGAACACCTGATAGGCCTCGCGCCAGCCGATCCGGTCGATCAGAACCTGCGACAGCGGCAACAGCAGCAACAGGCCGGCGCCGGTCGCCGAATACATCACGGCCATCGCGGTCGGCAGGCGTGGTCCGAACCAGCGGCCGAGCAGGATCGAATTCGACACATTGCCGATCAGCGCGGTGCCGAAACCGACGCAGAGGCCGACGCTGAGCTGGAATTGCCAGAGCGCTTGCGCGCGCGAGGCGACGAGGAATGCGCAACCGAGCAGCGACAGGCCCAGCGCATAGACCACGCGCGGACCCGAGCGGTCGAACAGGCGCCCGACCAGCGGCGCGGTCAGGCCGCTGGCGAGCCAGGTCAGCGAGTAGACCGACACCACGGAGGCGCGGTCCCAGCCGAAATTTTCCGAGATCGGTTTCAGGAAAACGGTGAAGCTGTCGCTAAGGCCGCGCCCGAGCACCGACAGCACGAAGCAGAGCGCGAGCACGTTCAGCGCGACGCGGGACTGCTTCGCCGGCGCTGCAAGCGTGTCGTTCGGAGGCGTGGTCTGCTGGTCCATCGCATTCTTTTCGAGCGCGATCGGACGCAAAACCGGAAGTCCACTTTTGCTGATCGCGCTCAGGCAGGGAGCGCGCTTTCCGCACTCCCTGCAACCGACAAATGCGAATGCGCCTATGCAGGCTTCAGCAGGACGTGGCGCTTCTTGCCGAGCGACAGTTTCACCACGCCTTCCGGCGTGAGATTGGCCGAAGTCAGCAGCATCTTCTCGTCGGTCACGGCGTCATCGTTGACGCGAAGGCCGCCGCCCTTGATCTGCCGGCGCGCTTCGCCGTTGGAAGCGACGAGCTCGGCCTTGACGAAGGCGACGAGCACGCCGACGCCGGCTTCAAATTCGCCGCGCGGAATTTCCACCGTCGGCAAGGTTTCGGCCAGCGCACCTTCCTCGAAGGTGCGGCGCGCGGTCTCGGCGGCTTCGTTCGCTGCATCGCGGCCATGGAGCAGGGCGGTCGCTTCCGTCGCCAGCACCTTCTTGGCCTCGTTGATCTCGCCGCCGGACAGGGCTGCAAGCTTGCTGATCTCGCTCATCGGCAGGATGGTGAACAGCTTGAGGAACTTGACGACGTCGGCGTCCTCGACATTGCGCCAGTACTGCCAGAAATCGTAGGGCGAGAACTGGTCGGCATTGAGCCACACCGCGCCCTTGGCGGTCTTGCCCATCTTGTCGCCGGAGGCGGTGGTGAGCAACGGCGTGGTCAGCGCAAACAGTTGCGGCGTGCCCATGCGGCGGCCGAGATCGACGCCGTTGACGATATTGCCCCACTGGTCGGAGCCGCCCATCTGCAGCCGGCAGCCGGCACGGCGCGACAGCTCGACGAAATCGTAGGCCTGGCAGACCATGTAGTTGAACTCGATGAAGCTCATCTCCTGCTCGCGTTCGAGCCGGAGCCGCACCGAGTCCATGGTCAGCATACGGTTGACCGAGAAGTGCCGGCCGATGTCGCGCAGCATCTCGATCCAGTTCAATTTGGTCAGCCACTCGGCGTTGTCGAGCATGATGGCGTCGGAAGGCCCGTCGCCATAGCGCAGCACCTTGGCGAACACGCCGCGGATCGAGGCCTTGTTGGCTTCGATCTCCGCAACCGTGCGCATTGCGCGCGTCTCGTCCTTGCCGGAGGGGTCGCCGACCATCGTGGTGCCGCCGCCCATCAGCGTGATCGGCTTGTTGCCGCTCTGCTGCAGCCAGTACAGCATCATCATGGTCAGGAAGTTGCCGATGTGCAGCGACGGCGCGGTGCAGTCATAGCCGACATAGGCGGTCGCCTGGCCCTTCGCGGCAAGCGCGTCGAGGCCCTCGAAATCGGAGCACTGGTGGACGAAGCCGCGTTCCTGTAAAGTGTTCAGGAAATCCGATTTAAATGCAGTCATTTGTCGGCCAGCCAGCTCATTCTGTTTTTACGGTTTTTGCATCTATTTGCGGAACCTTGGCGCTGAGGCTGCCGCAGGCGGACGCGCAGTGGCATTATAGGATGTACTTGTTTGAGACAAGCCGGGGGTTCCCGGCTGGGGCGCTTCCACGATGATGTTAACGGCACTCGGTCTGATGAGCGGCACCTCGCTCGACGGGGTCGACGTGGCATTGATCGAGACCGACGGCCGTCAGATCAAGGCCTTCGGACCCTCGGGCTATCGGCCTTATACCGAAGGCGAGCGCAGCCTGCTGCGCCAGGCGCTGACGGAGGCGGTTCATCTGTCGCAGCGCGACGCCCGGCCGGGGATTTTGCGTCAGGCCGAGCAGGCCGTCACCACGGCCCATGCCGAGGCGGTCGCCAGCTTCACGGCGCAGCACCGGATCTCGGCCCAGGATATCGACATCGTCGGGTTCCACGGCCAGACCGTCCTGCATCGCCCCGAGCGCAGGTTGACGGTGCAGATCGGCGATGCCCTGGCGCTCGCCAAGGTGATCCACATTCCGGTGATGCACGATTTCCGCGCCGCCGACGTCGAGGCCGGCGGGCAGGGCGCGCCGTTCGTGCCGGTCTACCATCGCGCGCTGGTGCAATCGCTGAACCGCGAGGGGCCGATCGTCGTGGTCAATATCGGTGGCGTCTCCAACATCACCTATATCGACGGCACGGACACGCTGATCGCCTGCGACACCGGGCCGGGCAATGCGCTGCTAGACGACTTCATGTTCCGCCAGATGCACCAGCCGTTCGACACCGCCGGCAAGTTCGCCGCGCTGGGCAAACCGGACGAGGCCTGGATCGCGCAGGCGTTGAAGCTGCCGTTCTTTGCGCTGCCGCCGCCGAAATCGCTCGACCGCAACGACTTCGCCAGCCTCAAGCTCGGCGCCGTGGCGCCGGCCGATGGCGCCGCGACGCTGACCGCCTTCACTGCCGCGGCCATCGCTCGCGTCGTGCCGCTGCTGCCGAAACGGCCGAAAAGCTGGATCATCTGCGGCGGCGGCGCGTCAAATCTCACGATGCTGCGGATGCTGCGCGAGCGGCTGGCGCCGGCGACCGTCGAGCCGGCCGAGGCGCTCGGCTGGGCGGCGGATGCGATCGAGGCGCAGGCCTTCGGCTTCCTCGCCGCGCGCGGCATGAAGGGCCTGCCGCTGAGCTACCCCGCCACCACGGGGGTGCCGATCCCGATGACCGGGGGCATTATCGCGCGACCGTGATTTAGATGCAAATGCATCTACCTTGACAGTTCCATGCCGTTGCATTTAAATCGATGCAGTTGCATTGAACGCGAGGTTCGTCATGGCCGCCCTGAAACTGATCAGCCACAAGCTCTGCCCCTATGTGCAACGCGCGGTGATCGCGCTGCGTGAAAAGGGCGTGCCGTTCGAGCGGGTCGACATCGATCTCGCCAACAAGCCGGACTGGTTCCTGAAGATCTCGCCGCTCGGCAAGGTGCCGGTGCTGGTGGTGACGCGCGACGACGGCAAGGAGGTCGCGCTGTTCGAGAGCAACGTGATCTGCGAGTACATCGAGGAGACACAGGCCGGCGCCAAGCTGCACCCCGAGGACGCGCTCACGCGCGCTGAGCATCGCGCCTGGATGGAGTTCGGCTCGGCCATTCTCGGCGACCTCTGGGGGCTCGAGACCGCAACCGATGCGGCGGCCTTCGAGAGCAAGCGGCAGGCGGTCGCCGCAAAATTCGCGCGCGTCGAGGCTGCGCTCGGCGCCGGTCCGTTCTTCGCCGGCCAGAATTTCAGTCTGGTGGATGCGGTCTTCGCGCCGATCTTCCGCTATTTCGATTTGTTCGACCAACTGACCGATCTCGCGGTGTTCACACACACGCCAAAACTTCGCGCCTGGCGCAGCGCGCTGGCACAGCGGCCGAGCGTACGCAGTGCCGTGTCGCCTGACTATCCGGCGCTGCTGCACGCGTTCCTGGTCGGCCACCGCGCGCATATGCTGAAGCTTGCCGCGTAAGAGCCATGTCGCACTCGGTTGCGTGGATCGCGCTCGTCGTCGCCGGCTTGCTGGACGTCGGCTGGGCGATCTCGATGAAATATGCCGAAGGCTATACGCGACTCGGCTGGACGCTGGTCTCGCTGCTGCTGCTCGCCGCGTTCGTGTTCCTGCTCGGACGCGCGCTGCAGGTGCTCGGCGTCGGCGTCGCCTACACGGTGTGGACCGGCATCGGCGCGGCGGGCACGCTGGCCATGGGCGTGCTGCTGTTCAACGAGGCGGTCAACCCGATGAAAGTCGCGGGGATTGCACTGGTCTTGGTCGGCATCGCCGCGTTGAAATTCGCACCGGAGTAAGTCAGCGCCGTAGCCCGGATGGAGCGCAGCGCAATCCGGGGAATTCTATCCGCGGCAGCAATCCCGGATTTCGCTGCGCTCCATCCGGGCTACGAAGCAGGCGCCGTCAGCGCACGTTGGCGAGACGCATGTCGAGATAGCCGGTCACCGTCTCCATCAGCGGCTCGAGCTTGCCGTCGAAGAAGTGGTTGGCGCCGGGAATGACCTGCTGGTCGATCACGATGCCCTTCTGCGTCTTCAGCTTCTCGACCAGCGTGTTGACGTCCTTGGGCGGCACCACGGCATCCTTGTCGCCGTGCACGATCAGGCCCGATGACGGGCAGGGCGCGAGGAACGAGAAGTCGTAGAGATTGGCGGGCGGCGCGATCGAAATGAATCCCTCGACCTCCGGCCGGCGCATCAGAAGCTGCATGCCGATCCAAGCGCCGAACGAGAAGCCTGCAACCCAGCAGGCGCGCGCTTCCGGATTGATCGCCTGCGCCCAGTCGAGGGCGCTCGCGGCGTCGGACAATTCGCCGGTGCCGTGATCGAACGAGCCCTGGCTGCGGCCGACGCCACGGAAGTTGAAGCGCAACACCGAGAAGCCGCGATGCGCGAACGCGTAGTAGCACTGATAGACGATCTGGTGGTTCATCGTGCCGTGGAACTGCGGATGCGGATGCAGGATCATCGCAATCGGCGCGTTCTTCTGCTTGGCCGGGTGGTAGCGGCCCTCGAGACGGCCAGCAGGGCCGGTGAAAATGACTTCAGGCATTGTGTTCCCTTGATTGACGCGTTCCCTTGATTGACGTCGATCAATCAACCGGTTGGAGCCATCTTCAGCGACGGTTCGCGAACAGAGCAGCTCGTGATGAAATCGGCGCAGGCACCGCCGCGCGGCACGCTGGAGGCCTTCTAGCATGACGCAAGGGGCAAAAATCAAGGAAATTGTGCCGCTTGGCGGCCGCGAATCCGCGTCGCGTTGCGCGCGTTGCCGGCGCGGCGGCGGCGATCCGGATCGACACGCCGGATTGCTTCGAAGGTTACCTGAAGTTTCAGTCTGTCATAATGCTATCGCGCTCAAGGACCGCGAACGCCGTGTCTGGCGGCAGCAAGGCTCCCCGCCGCGCGTGAAAAATCTCCCGTGCCGGGGACGTCTGATCTGGTCTGGGTCGTCAACTGTCGTTATGTCGCAGTGAAGGCCGCAACCACGATGGTTGCTGCGGATAGCTCCATGGCCGATCGCGTTTATCTCGACTGGAATGCCACCACGCCGCTTCGCCAGGAGGCGAAGGCAGCGATGGCTGCGGCGTGGGAATTGATCGGCAACCCGTCCTCGGTGCACAGCGAGGGGCGGCGGGCGCGACGGCTGGTTGAGGATGCCCGCAATGCCGTGGCGAAGGCGGTCGGCGGCCGGCCGCAGGACGTGGTGTTTCTCTCCGGCGGGACCGAAGCCAATGCGCTCGCGCTGACGCCGGGATTGCGCCGCGCTGCGGGCGCGCCGGTGCAGCGGCTGCTGGTGTCGGCGATCGAGCACGCGTCCGTGCTCGCGGGCGGTCGGTTTGCGACGGAGGCGACCGCCGCAATCCATGTCACGCGTGCCGGTGTGATCGATCTCAACCATCTGCGCGCGCTGCTGGCCGATGGTCCGCCGGCGCTGGTCTCGGTGATGCTGGCGAACAACGAGACCGGTGCCATCCAGCCGGTGGCTGATGTCGCCGCAATCGTCCATGCGGCTGGCGGGCTGCTGCATGTCGACGCGATCCAGGCGTTCGGCAAAATCTCGTTCGATCTGGCCTCGACGCAGGCCGACCTGGTGACTCTGTCGGCACACAAGATCGGCGGACCGAAGGGCGCAGGCGCGCTGGTGCTCGCCGAGGGCGTCGAGGGCCTGGAGGCGTTTCTGCGCGGCGGCGGGCAGGAGTTCGGGCGGCGGGCAGGGACCGAGAACATCGCCGGCATCGCCGGGTTCGGTGCGGCCGCCAAGGCCGCGATGGCGGCGCTGAAGGGAGACGCGGCGCGCGTCAGGGGGCTGCGCGATCGGCTGGAGCACGGGCTGCGGCAGACGCCGGACGTGCTGGTGTTCTCCGATGACGTCAAGCGGTTGCCTAATACCGTCCTGTTCACGGCGCCCGGAATGAAGGCTGAGACGGCGGTGATCGGGTTCGACCTTGGGGGAATCGCGGTGTCGTCCGGTTCCGCCTGCTCGTCGGGCAAGGTCCAGCCGTCCCACGTGCTGGAGGCAATGGGATACCGCTCAGGGGTGTCCCGGGGAGCGGTGCGGCTCAGTCTTGGCTGGTCTACCACGGAGACAGACGTGGATTTGACCCTCAAGGCTTGGCGAAAGCTCGCCGATACCTTAGTTAAGGGGGAACGACGAAACACAGCTTGAACTGTTCTAAGCGGATTTCGTCTTCAAAGCATCGTAAGAGACTTTCGGAACTTGATATCCACCGCGGTCCTTGAAACCGCGAGCGGAGGATTGAATGCCTGCTGTACAAGAGACGGTCGAGCGCGTCCGGCGCATCGACGTCGACCAGTATCGATATGGGTTTGAGACGCTGATCGAGTCCGACAAGGCCCCGAAGGGGCTGTCGGAAGACACCGTCCGCTTCATCTCCGCAAAGAAGAATGAACCGGCCTGGATGCTGGAATGGCGCCTGGAGGCGTATCGCCGCTGGCTGACCATGACCGAGCCGACCTGGGCGCGCGTCGACTATCCGAAGATCGACTACCAGGACATCTACTACTACGCGGCGCCGAAGCCGAAGAAGACGCTGTCCTCGATCGACGAGATCGATCCGGAAATCCTCAAGACCTACGAGAAGCTCGGCATCCCCCTGCGCGAGGTCGCGATCCTCGAGGGCGTCGAGCCGCCGCCCGGTGGCGAGCAGACGCCGAACCGCAAGATCGCGGTCGACGCCGTGTTCGATTCGGTTTCGGTGGCGACTACCTTCCAGAAGGAGCTGAAGGCGGCCGGCGTGATCTTCATGCCGATCTCGGAGGCGATACGCGAGCATCCCGAACTGGTGCAGAAATATCTCGGCACCGTGGTGCCGACCTCGGACAATTACTTTGCGACATTGAATTCGGCTGTCTTCTCCGACGGCTCGTTCGTCTACGTGCCGCCGGGCGTGCGCTGCCCGATGGAGCTGTCGACCTATTTCCGCATCAATGAGCGCAACACCGGCCAGTTCGAGCGCACGCTGATCATCGCCGACAAGGGCTCCTACGTCTCCTATCTCGAAGGCTGCACCGCGCCGCAGCGCGACGAGAACCAGCTGCACGCCGCCGTGGTCGAACTCGTCACGCTCGACGACGCCGAGATCAAGTATTCGACGGTGCAGAACTGGTACCCGGGCAATTCGGAAGGCAAGGGCGGCATCTACAATTTCGTCACCAAGCGTGGCGACTGCCGCGGCAAGAACTCCAAGATCTCCTGGACCCAGGTCGAGACTGGTTCGGCGATCACCTGGAAATATCCGAGCTGCATCCTGCGCGGCGACAATTCGAGCGGCGAGTTCTACTCGATCGCAATCTCGAACGGTTTCCAGCAGGTCGATAGCGGCACCAAGATGATCCATCTCGGCAAGAACACGTCGAGCCGGATCATCTCCAAGGGCATCGCCGCCGGCAAGTCGCAGAACACCTATCGCGGTCTGGTCAGCGCCCATCGCAAGGCCACCGGCGCGCGCAACTACACCGCCTGCGACTCGCTTCTGATCGGCGACAAATGCGGCGCGCACACCGTGCCCTATGTCGAGGCCAAGAATTCCTCGGCGACGTTCGAGCATGAAGCGACGACGTCGAAGATTTCCGAGGACGTGCTGTTCTACTGCATCCAGCGCGGGCTCTCGCAGGAAGAAGCCGTCGGCCTCGTCGTCAACGGTTTCGTGAAGGACGTGCTGCAGCAACTGCCGATGGAGTTCGCGGTGGAAGCGCAGAAGCTGATCTCGATCAGCCTTGAAGGTTCGGTTGGCTAATCCATCCCGCCGACGGCGCGGCCGACGCGCCTTTCGGGTGATGCTCAGGAAAAATCAGATGTCTCTGCTTGAAGTGAAAGATCTGCAGGTTCGTGTCGAGGAGCGTGAGATCCTCCACGGGCTGTCGCTCACGGTGAACCCGGGAGAGGTGCACGCGATCATGGGGCCGAACGGCTCCGGCAAGTCGACGCTGTCCCACGTCATCGCCGGCAAGCCGGGCTATGAAGTGACCGGCGGCCAGATCCTGTTCCGTGGCGAGGACCTCCTGGAGATGGAGCCCAACGAGCGCGCCGCCAAGGGCGTGTTCCTGGCGTTCCAGTATCCGGTCGAGATTCCCGGCGTCACCACCTGGAATTTCCTGCATGCGGCGCTCAACGCCCAGCGCAAGGCGCGCGGCGAGGACGAGATCTCGTCGCCGGCGTTCCTGAAGAAGGTCCGCGAAGTCGCCAAGTCGCTGAACATCCCGCAGGACATGCTGAAGCGCGGCGTCAATGTCGGCTTCTCCGGTGGTGAGAAGAAGCGCAACGAGATTCTGCAGATGGCGCTGTTCGAGCCGGCCGTCTGCATCCTCGACGAAATGGATTCCGGCCTCGACATCGACGCGCTGCGGATCGCCGCCGACGGCGTCAACGCGCTGCGCTCGCCGGAGCGCGCGATGGTCGTGATCACCCACTATCAACGGCTGCTCAACTACATCGTGCCCGACTTCGTGCACGTGATGTCGAAGGGCCGGGTGGTGAAGAGCGGCGGCAAGGAGCTGGCGCTGGAGCTGGAAGAGTCCGGTTACACGCAGTTCGAAGACGCTGCCTGACAAACACGGATTTTGTGATGAACGTGGTTGCAAAGACCGAGACCGGGCGTGCGCTGGGCGATGCATTCGCCGTGGTGCGCGATCGTCTGCCCGGCAAGGGCAAGATCGCCGATCAGCGGCGCCAGGCCTTCGAGGCTTATGAACGATCAGGCCTGCCGCATCGCCGGATCGAGGACTGGAAATACACTGACCTGCGCGCGCTGATGCGCGAGGTGCTGCCGCTCGCGCCGGCGCCGGATGCCGCCGCGCTGGATCGCGCCAAGGCGGTCGTAGAGGCCCACGCGATCGAAGGCGTCCGGCGCCTGGTGCTGGTCGACGGCGCGTTCGCGCCTGATCTCTCCGATTGGCAGGATCTGGAGAAAGGGCTCTCGATCAATCCGCTGCGCCTCGCGCTGGAAGGCGGCGACGAGATCATCGCGACGCAGGCTCTCGCGTCCGATATCGCCAACCCCATGGTCGCGCTGAATGGCGCGATGGCGACCGACGGGGTCATTATCGACGTCGCCGACGGCACGGTGCTGACCCAGCCACTGCACATCGTGCATGTCGCATCCGGCACTGCGCCGGCCTCGACGTTCACGCGGTCGCTGCTCCGGCTCGGCCGCGATGCCGGCGTAACGCTGGTGGAGAGCTATCTCGCCGCCGACGGCGCCAAGACCTACCAGACCCATGACGGACTGGTCGTTGCGATCGGCGACAATGCACGGCTCGATCACGTGCGCCTGGTCGAAGACAGCATCGAAGCCTTCAACATTTCCTCGGCGACGGTGTCGCTCGGCGCGCATGCCCATTTCAACACCTTCGGTTTGACGTCGGGCGGGCACGTCAGCCGTTACCAGCTGACGGTGACCTGCAGCGGCGAAGGCTCCAAGGTCGAGACCAACGGTGTCAATCTGATCAACGGCAAGCAGCACGCCGACAC
This sequence comes from Bradyrhizobium sp. BR2003, assembly GCF_009720285.1. Lineage (NCBI taxonomy): Bacteria > Pseudomonadati > Pseudomonadota > Alphaproteobacteria > Hyphomicrobiales > Nitrobacteraceae > Bradyrhizobium > Bradyrhizobium sp. BR2003. The sequence goes on along the minus strand of NZ_SMYJ01000012.1, from coordinate 82,223 downwards.
CACGCTGTTCATGGATCACGCGGTGCCGCACTGCGCGAGCCGCGAGATCTTCCGTGCCGTGGTCGACGACCGTGCCCATTCCGTGTTCCAGGGCCGCATCGTCGTCCGCCCCGACGCGCAGAAGACCGACGCCAAGATGATGACCCGCGCGCTGCTGCTGTCCGACGACGCGGAGGCCGACAACAAGCCCGAGCTCGAGATCTTCGCCGACGACGTCACCTGCGGTCACGGTGCGACCACCGGCGCGCTCGACGAGAGCCTGCTGTTCTACATGCGCGCCCGCGGACTGCCCGAGAAGGAAGCGCAGGCGCTGCTGATCCAGGCCTTCGTCGGCGAGGCGATCGAGTCCATCGCCAGCGACACGTTGCGCGAGGTCGCAATTGCCACCGCGCAGCGCTGGCTTCAGGCGAGGGCGTGAGCATGCACAAGGCGGTCGCCAACGGCAGTTACGACGTCGCTTTGGTGCGGCAGGATTTCCCGGCGCTCGCCATGCAGGTCTACGGCAAGCCGCTGGTCTATCTCGACAACGCGGCCTCGGCGCAGAAGCCGAATGCGGTGCTTGACCGCATGACCGAGGCCTACAAGAGCGAATACGCCAACGTGCATCGCGGCCTGCATTACCTCGCCAATACAGCGACGGAGGCCTATGAAGGCGCCCGCGGCAAGGTCGCGAAGTTCATCAACGCCCGCCGCAGTGAAGAGATCGTCTTCACCCGCAACGTCACCGAGGCGATCAATCTGGTGGCGTCGTCCTGGGGCGGAGAGAACATCAGAGAGGGCGACGAGATCGTCCTCTCGATCATGGAGCACCACTCCAACATCGTGCCGTGGCACTTTCTCAGGGAGCGCCAGGGTGCCGTGATCAAGTGGGCGCCGGTCGACGACGAGGGCAATTTCCTGATCGAGGAGTTCGAGAAGCTCCTGACGCCGCGCACTAAGATCGTCGCGATCACCCAGATGTCGAACGCGCTCGGCACGCTGGTTCCGGTCAAGGACGTGATCCGGCTGGCGCACGCCCGCGGCATCCCGGTGCTGGTCGACGGCGCGCAGGGCGCGGTGCACCTGCCGATCGACGTCCAGGACCTCGATTGCGATTTCTACGCCTTCACCGGCCACAAGGTGTACGGGCCGACCGGCATCGGCGCGCTCTACGCCAAGCACGAACATCTGGTGGCGATGCGGCCGTTCAACGGCGGCGGCGAGATGATCCGTGAGGTGGCCAAGGACTGGGTCACCTATGGCGATCCGCCGCACAAGTTCGAGGCCGGGACGCCGCCGATCGTCGAGGCGATCGGGCTGGGGGCTGCGATCGACTACGTCAATTCGATCGGCAAGGAGCGCATCGCCGCGCATGAGCACGAGCTGCTGACCTATGCGCAGGAGCGCCTGCGCGAGATCAACTCGCTGCGCGTGATCGGAACCGCCCGCAGCAAGGGACCGGTGATCTCGTTCGAGATGAAGGGCGCGCATCCCCACGATGTCGCGACCGTGATCGATCGTCAGGGCATTGCGGTGCGCGCCGGCACGCATTGCGTGATGCCGCTTTTAGAGCGGTTCAACGTCACGGCCACCTGCCGCGCATCCTTCGGGATGTATAATACTAGGGAAGAAGTCGACCATCTGGCGCAGGCGCTGATCAAGGCGCGGGAATTGTTCGCATGACCGATACAGCCGAAGTCAAGACGGCCACCATGGAAACCACCTCGGCGCTGCCGGCGGAGGAGACCGAGCGCATGAGCGGCGAGATCGTCGCGGCGTTGAAGACGGTGTTCGACCCGGAGATCCCGGCCGACATCTACGAACTCGGCCTGATCTACAAGGTCGATCTCAAGGATGATCGCTCGGTCGACATCATGATGACGTTGACCACGCCGAACTGCCCGGCCGCGGGCGAGTTGCCGCAGATGGTGGAGAACGCGGTTGCCAGCGTTCCGGGCGTCGGCGTCGTCAACGTCAATCTGGTCTGGGATCCGGCCTGGACGCCGGACCGGATGTCGGACGAGGCCCGCCTCGTCCTCAATATGTGGTGATGCGTTAGGGGATTAGATCAGGCTTAGGCTCGACAAGATCGGCAATTGATTTGCCGCTGGGACTGACCACATGAGTGACATGACGCAAGCTTCAACAACCCCAGCCAAGCCGAAGCGGCCGCGCCCGCAGGTCATGCGACTGACCGATGCCGCGGCGGAGCGGATCACCGAGCTGACCAAGCGCGCGGATTCCGAGATCGTCGGGTTGCGCGTCGGCATCAAGAACGGCGGCTGCGCCGGACAGTCCTATACCGTCGAATATGCCCATGAGATCCGCCCGACCGACGAAGTGGTCGAGGACAAGGGCGTGAAGATCCTGGTCGATCCGAAGGCCGTGCTGTTCCTGCTCGGCACCGAGATGGACTATGTGGCCGACAAGATGCAGGCCCAGTTCGTGTTCAACAACCCGAACCAGGTCTCCGCCTGCGGTTGCGGCGAATCGGTTCAGCTCAAGCCGGCCACGGTCTGATCGCTGCCGCGCCGGCGAGCGCGCAACGCGCTCGCGCCTTGGTTTCGATACCCACCATCGTTGCATGTCGACGCGGTCGTCGATCATACTGCGCCGCCAACAGGCTGCGGCACACGAATTCGGCCGCGCCAGATCAATGGTGCGCCCATGGACCGCGAATTCCTGACCGACCTGTTCGTCGATTTCGGCCCGGTCACGCTGCGCCGGATGTTCTCCGGCTACGGCATTTCCGCTGACGGCATCAACTTCGCGCTCGCCTTGCGGGCCGGGCTCTACTTCCGCGCCGACGAGGCGACCGTCCCGCAATTCGAGGCGGAAGGCTCCAAGCCGTTCCAGTATCAGACGCGGTCGAAGACCGTCACGGTGAACTCCTACTGGCAGCTGCCGGCGCGGCTGTTCGACGATGCCGAGGAGCTTGCGGTCTGGGCGCGCTTGGCGCTCGGCGCTGCCCAACGTGCCGCGCTGCGCAAGCGGCCGAGGAAGCCGCCGGCCGCGCGAAAGGCGAAGGCGCCGGCGAAGAAGGCTGCGGGCAAGAAGAAGGTTGCGAAGAAGGCGGGCGCGAACCAACCTTCAAAGAAGCGCACGCAAAAAAGGAAAAGGTCCTCATCCTGAAGGAGCGCGCACCGCGCGCGTCTCGAAGGATGGCCGCGGGCGCTGTACGGGCATCATGGTTCGAGACGGCGCGTTGCGCCTCCTCACCATGAGGGAAGACTAAGCCACGCGGGTCTGGATCTCGGTGCTGTATTCCGGATCGGCCTCGCAGATCACACGGTTGCGTCCGGCGCGCTTGGCGGCATAGAGGCAGGCGTCGGCGCGCTCGATCAGCGAGTCGGTGTCGTCGGACGGCTTCAGCATGGAGACGCCGACCGAGATCGTGACACGGCCGAGGATCTCGCCGGTCGACTTCTTCTTGAGCTCCTTGGCCATCACGGCGCGGCGGATGTGGTCGGCGACCGTCAGCGCCTGCCGCAGCGCCGTGTTGGGCAGCACCACGGCGAATTCCTCGCCGCCATAGCGGGCGGTGATGTCCTGGCCCTTGATGTTCTGCTTCAGCGACTGCGCCACCAGCCGCAGCACCTGGTCGCCGGTGAGATGGCCGTAGGAGTCGTTGAACGATTTGAAGTGGTCGATGTCGAACATCAGGAGCGACAGCGGCTCGCCGCTGGCGAGCGCGGCCTGCACCGCCATGTCGATCGAGCGGTCGAAATATTTCCGGTTGCCGAGGCCGGTGAGCGGATCGGTCAGGCTCTCGGCGCGGATCGCCTCGAGGCTGTGCTGCAGGTCGCTGATCTCCGACTTCGACAGCGCGAGCCGGTTCTCCAATGCCTGATTGGTCTCGCGCATCTCGCGCGTCGATTTTGCCAGGCTATCGACGATTGCCTTGATGTGATCGCGGGTGGTCGCGCTCGCAAGCTTGTCGCTGGCGCCGACGAGGCTGGCGTCATAGGTCGCGGACACGCCGAGCGCGTCGGTGATCAGCTTCATGACGGCGTCGATCTCGCCGATGACGCGCGCGCCGACCTTGTCGATGCGGTCCGAGGTCTTGATGTGCGAAAGATAGGTTTCGTAGATCTGCTCGAGATCGGATTCAGAGAGCTTGCCGCTGCGCGCCAGCGTCTCGTTGATGACCTTGTTGAGCGGCGCGTTGTATCCGGTCGCGTAGACGTACCAGATTTCGTAGTTGCGAGGGACGGCGGTCTGGCGAAGCGAGCGGATCTGGCCAAGTGCGACTTCGGCAAAGGCCAACGTACGTTCGTGCTCGTCCAGCAGCTTGACCACTGTTACGTCCTCAATGCACGCAATGCCGATTAAGCCGGCAGCAATGACTAAACTATTGGGGCGAGGGTACGGGACGAGAGTGAAGGCAAGGTAAACAGTGGAACTACGGGGAAGCCGGCTGCGATGAGCATGCGGCGCGCCCGATGCTTGTCCGCCTTGGCCACTTTCGGACGCGTTTCGCTTGCTCGCGTTTGCGATGCGCAAACTGCACGCATTTGCTTCAAACGCTGGGAATCAGCGCGTGCGCCGGTCCCGGGCGGCAACAGAGATTGGCTGGACTACCGCCGCTGGCGCGGCGGCATCGGAGCAGGCCTTATGCGCGTGCGCGCACAGGTCGCAGCAGGAAGGCGGGCAGGTGCGAATGATCGGCGGGCTCGGGGTCGACCTCGCGCTGCGGCCGCCGTGGCTCGGCACGCCCGATCGACGGCACGTGCGACGGAGCGGCCTGCGGAGCCGAATTGCGGCCGTGGCGCGGTTCACGCTCCGGCTTCGCTGCGCGCTCCTCGCGGGGCTCCCGCTCGTGACGCGCCTCGCCGCGCTCACCGTGGCGCGGCTCGCGGCGCGGCTTGCGGCCGCCGCGGGCACCATCGCGCGAACCTTCGCGGCCACGCGAGCGGCGCGGCGCCGCATCCTCGTCCGAGGCTTCGCTGTGAACGGTGTAGTCGCCCTCGGTGCGCGGAATCTGCTGGCCGATCAGCTTCTCGATCGCGGCTATCGACTTGCTGTCGAGCGGCGTGACGATGGAGATCGCGGTACCGGTACGACCGGCGCGGCCGGTGCGGCCGATGCGATGGACGTAGTCGTCGGGGTGATGCGGCACATCGAAGTTGAAGACGTGGCTGACGGCGGGAATATCGAGGCCGCGGGCGGCGACGTCGGAGGCCACCAAGAGGGGCAGCTCGCCCTTGCGGAATTGATCAAGCGCGGCCATGCGGGCGCTCTGGTCCATGTCGCCATGCAGGGCGCCGACGCTGAAGCCGTGCTTCTGCAGTGACTTGTGAAGGACGGCGACTTCGCGCTTGCGATTGCAGAAGATAATCGCGTTGTTGAGGTCCTTGGCATCGCGCAGCAGGCGGCGGAGGATCTCGCGCTTCTCGTGCGGCTCGCGGCCCGCGGGCACCTGGGATTGGGTCACGGTCACCGCGGTCGTCGCGGGCTTGGAGACCTCGATCCGGGCCGGGTTGTGCAGGAAGGTCTCGGTGATGCGGCTGATCTCCGGCGGCATCGTCGCGGTGAAGAACAGGGTCTGCCGCGTGAACGGGACGAGCTTGCAGATGCGCTCGATGTCGGGGATGAAGCCCATGTCGAGCATGCGGTCGGCTTCGTCGATCACCAGCAGCTCGACGCCGGTGAGCAGCAGTCCGCCGCGTTCGGTGTGGTCGAGCAGGCGGCCGGGTGTTGCGATCAGGACGTCGACGCCACGCATCAGCTTGGAGTCCTGGTCGCCGAACGAGACGCCGCCGATCAACAGGGCGACGTTGAGCTTCTGGCCGGCGCCGTATTTGTCGAAGTTCTCCTTCACCTGCGCGGCGAGCTCGCGGGTCGGCTCGAGGATCAGGGTGCGCGGCATCCGTGCCCGGGCGCGGCCCTTCTCGAGGATCGTGAGCATCGGGAGAACGAAGGCAGCGGTCTTGCCGGTGCCGGTCTGGGCAATGCCGAGGACGTCGCGCCGGGCGAGAACGTGCGGGATTGCCTGTTCCTGGATGGGAGTGGGGTTGGTGTAACCGGTAGCCGCAACAGCGGCGAGGACCTTATCGGACAGGCCTAGATTGGAAAAAGACATTGAGCCTCTGGTCGAAACCGCCGTTCGGAATCGAAGGTAAAAGGCTGTCGCGTTCGGCCCCGAAACGGCTCGCTTTTCTATAAAGCTCGGGGGCTCTGACTAACGCTGACGGACGGCAAACCTGACGAATCGCGCTTCGATCCGAGGGCCGCGTTGCCTCGCAACATAGGGGCGAAACCGGTAAAGTCAATCTTGGAACCGGCCGGATAGCCCAAAAAGCTTAACGTTTTGGCTGAAATATGCGTCTTTTCGTCATTTGGCGGTCAAATGAATCACGACCCGCGCCCCGGACGGCGAGGCCGCCGCGGGGGCTTCCGCGCTGTTTTTCATCCTGAATCCGCTGGGCGTCAGGCCTTCGGATGCGTTGAAGATCCGGTAGAAGGTGGCAAGGCTGCCGAACCCGCAAGTGAGTGCGATATCAGCGATCGGCCGCGGCGGCTTCTCGCAAAGCAGCCGTCGGCTCTCGTTGAGGCGCTGGGCGGTGACAGTCTGCGAAAAGCTCGCTCCGGTCGCTTCGAACAGGACGTGCAGGTAGCGCACTGAGACGCCGAGGATCTCGGCGACCATCCCCGGCGACAGCGCCGGCTTTGCCAAGTGCCGCGTGATCAGGCGGCGCGCGAGGCTGAGCCGGCCGACGCGCAGCGCCTGCTGCGCGCGGCGGCTGCCCGGCCTGATCGCGCCGCGCTCGATCAGCGCAAGCTCCGCCACGATCTTGACCAGCGCAGGAATGCTCGCGGTATCACCGGCCTCGGTGGCCTCCTTGAAGTCGGCGAGACAGGCTTCGAGCAGCGGCGCCCAGCCGCGATCGCCGGTCGCCGGTGAGCCCTGACGGGCAGGCTCAGATGCCGGGATTTGATCCGTGCGCAGTTCCGCGGCATCGAGAGGAATGCGCGTCGCGCCTGTGGCTGGCGTTTCCGGGCTGTGATCCTCGTGCTTACCGCGCATCGTGACTGACCCCTCGCTCTGCATGAGAGCGCGCGTTGCCGGTCAGGAAATTTGCTGTGCGGAACCCGGACGAAGCGCCGCAGTGGTTCTGACGAAATGGCCGGAAAATATCTTCTCAATGCGCGCAGGCTGATCACTTCGGTTCAGCGAAGGTGGGATCGCGCGGCGGTGTGAAATTCAAGGAGGTGAAGGGGGCGCGGCCGAGCTACGGCAAATTGCGAGTGCGGTGTCCCGGCCAGTCCGGACGGGCGCAGGCCGTTTGCGCGCGGTAGTCGCCCGGCGTCATGGACTCGGATGCATTGAAGAGGCGGTAGAACGTCGCAAGGCTCTCGAAGCCGCAGGCAAAGGCGACCTCGGCGATCGTTTGCCTCGGCTGCTCGCGGAGCAGGCGGCGGCTTTGCTCGAGCCGGAGCGCGGTGACGGTCTCCGAGAAGCTCATCTCGGTCCCCTCGAACAGGATGTGCAGGTGACGGACCGAGATGCCGAGCAGGCCGGCAATCAGGGTTGGCGACAGCGCCGCACGCGCCAGATGGCGCCGGATCAGGCGGCGGGCCAGCGACAAATGGGCGGTTCGCAAGGCCTGCTGCGCGAGCCGGCTCTTCGGCCGCATGATGCCGCGCTCGATCAGCGCGATATGGGCCAGCGCCTGCACCATCGGAGCCGTGCCCGCCGCAGCGATGGCATCGTTACTTTCGATGAGGTCGCGGAAGCATGATTCCAGCAGGGTCCGCAGCGCGGTCTCATCCTGCACGGGCCTGGGGACGAGTTCGCCGAGCTCGGCGCCCGGCGGGACGATGTTGGCCACCGGGACCTTGATGATGCGCAGGTGGAAGCCGTCGTCGTGCAGGGGGACAGTGCGATAGGGCAGGTCCGAATAGCTGGTCGCGAACATGCCGTCGCGGACCGCGAATTCATCGAGCCGAGCGCCGCCGAACCAGCCGCCGCCGCCAAGCTGCTGGTAGATGCACAGGCTGTCGCTGGCCGCGTCGGCGATGTCGCCCGTGCGCCGCTCGACGCGGTACGGCGAGGCGCGCAGCTCGACCAGCCCGGCATCGCCGAGCTTGCGCAGCGAGAACTCGCCGAAGAAGTCGCGGCGCCGGTCGGCTTCCAGCTCGGCGGTGACGCCGAACAGCCCCTTGGCGCGGACCTCGCGCCAATAGTCGAAGCGATCCTTGGGATCGACCTGATCAGTAGACCATGTGTGCACGGAAAAGCCGTTGCGACGTGCGGAGTGCTCGAGCCGGATGGAGCCACGAATCTATCACGCGGGCCGTAAAAAGAAACTTGACCTAAGACGGATCGGACCCCTCATTTCGGGCTGGCGTGGCCGGCCGCAACGGCCGTCCGCGGTCGGCCTTGAACCGGCCAAGCGGCTGGTCCGACTATCAGGCGGCGGTCGTACGGGCGGCGCATTGGTCGTGCAGGCGGGAAAACGGGATGAAGAGCTGGCTTTCGAGACTTTCGGCGATCCTTTGGGCAGTTGCATTTGTCGCATCGGCCGCGCCTGCCCAGGCCGAAAAGCGCGTCGCGCTGGTGATCGGCAACAATGACTACAGGAACGTGCCCAGGCTGCAGAAGGCGGTCAACGACGCCCGCACCATGGGCGACACGCTGAAGCAGCTCGGCTTCAGCGTCATGGCGGCCGAGAACCTCAACCGGCAGGCGTTCTCCGAAACGCTGCTCGCGTTCGACCGTGCCGTGGAACCCGGCGATACCGCGTTCTTCTTCTATGCCGGCCACGGCTTCGAGATCGCCGGCCAGAATTTCCTGCTGCCGACCGACGTCCCGGCCGCCACTGAAGGGCAGGAGGAATTGGTGCGCGACGCCTCTGTTCTTGCCGACCGCATCGTCGAGCGCTTGCAGAACAAGAAGGCGCGGACCTCGATCCTGGTGTTCGACGCCTGCCGCAACAATCCGTTCGAGCGCGCCGGCACACGCGCGGTCGCCGGCGGCGGTGGCCTTGCGCCAATGACGCAGCTGCCGGAGGGCGTGTTCTCGGTGTTCTCGGCGGGGCCGCGCCAGACCGCGCTCGACCGTCTTTCGAACGATGATGCCAATCCCAATTCGGTGTTCACGCGGACCTTCGCCAGGGAGCTGCTGCAGCCCGGCGAGAATCTCGTGCAGGTCGCGCAGCGCACGCGGCGCCTGGTCAGCGAGATGGCCGAGACCGTGAAGCACAAGCAGATCCCGGTCTATTTCGACCAGATGGTCGACGACGTCTTCCTGAACGGGATCGCCAAGGGGCAGGCCGAGGCGGCCAAGCCGTCCGCGCCGCCGCAGCAGGTGGCCGCGCTGCCGCCGGTCGCGGTGCCGAAGCTGGATTCGATCAACGCGCCGATCGCGAGCTTCTCGCGGCACAATGGCGGCTGGACCGTGGTGTTCTCGATCGCCGATCCGACGCTCGGGATTTCCTGGCGGATCGGCGACAGCGGCGATTTCCGCGAAACCGGCTTCATCGACACGCTCGATCCGCGCACGCGCAAGCGGAAGCCCAATCCGTCGGTCGAGCTGCCCGCCGATGCGCCGGCCGCCACGATCGAGATTCGCTATGTCGATACGCAAGGCACGATGCAGGGGCCGTTCCCGATCAAGTTCGATCCCGACGCCGCGCTGATCCGCGACCAGCGCAAGATCCTCGACATGACCGCGACCAGCTGGCTGTCGTTCCGCGAGTTCAACGGGCTGCTGGTCTACTATACGCACCTGATGTCGTATCGTTGCGCGATCCGCGAGGTGCGCATCGGCATCGACACCGCGATGCCGGACAAGGTCCTGAAGATGCCAGCCTGCAATTCGCGCGATCCCAGCGCGATCCCGTCCGACGCGCAGCCCTATCTGAAGCTTGCGCCGCAGACCAAGGCGGTCTCGGTCGAGCTGACCTATCGCGACGGCAGCGTGTCGGAAATCAAGACCTTCAGGCGATAGCCTTGCATCCTTGCCGCCGGATCCGCGTTACAATCGGGTCCTGGGTCCTGTAGGGCGAGGCAGCGGTGAGGACGGCATCATGGATGCAGGCAATCCGGCAGGGCCGAACACGCGCCAGATCAGGGTCCGCTGCTGCGTGGTCGGCGGCGGGCCGGCCGGCATGATGCTCGGCTATCTGCTGGGACGCGCCGGGGTCGATGTTGTGGTGCTGGAGAAGCACGCCGACTTCTTCCGCGACTTCCGCGGCGACACCGTGCATCCGTCGACCCTGCAGGTGATGGACGAACTCGGCCTGATCGACGGCTTCCTGAAGCTGCCGCATCAGGACATCCAGACGCTCGACGGCATGTTCGGCGGCACCTCGGTGCGGATCGCCAACCTCCGCCGCCTCAGCGTCAAATATCCCTTCATCGCGATGATGCCGCAGTGGGACTTCCTCAATTTCCTGCGCGAGAGCGGCAGGCGCTTCCCGTCGCTGAAGGTGCTGATGAAGGCCGAGGCGACGGATCTGATCCGGCGCGGCGATGCTGTCGCGGGCGTGCGCGCGAACACCCCCGACGGCCCAGTCGAAATCGAGGCGGATCTCACCATCGGTTGCGACGGACGTCATTCGATCGTGCGCGAGCGCGCCGGCCTCGACGTCGAGGAGATCGGCGCGCCGATGGACGTGTTGTGGTTTCGCGTCGGGCGGCGTCCGGATGAGACCGAGAATTTGTTCGCCCGCGTCGAGCACGGCAAGATGATGGTGACGTTCGATCGCGGCGACTACTGGCAATGCGCTTATGTGATCGCCAAGGGCCAATACGAGACCGTGAAGGCGAGGGGATTGCCGGCGCTGCTCGACGACGTGCTGCACCTGGCGCCGATCCTCAAGGCCGGCATTGCCGACGTGAAGAGCTTTGACGACGTCAAGCTGCTCACGGTCGCGATCAATCGCCTGACGCGCTGGACCCGTCCCGGCCTGCTCTGCATCGGCGACGCCGCGCATGCGATGTCGCCGATCGGCGGCGTCGGCGTCAACCTCGCGGTGCAGGATGCGGTCGCGACCGCCAACATCCTGGCGGCGAAGCTCGTTCACGGCGTGCCGTCGGAAGACGAGCTCGATGCGGTGCGGCGTCGCCGCGAATTCCCGGTGCGCGTGACGCAGCGGATGCAGGTGATCGCGCAGAACAACATCATCAGCGCGGCGCTGAAGGCCGGCGATCAGCCGGTGCCGCTGGCGCTGCGGTTGATCACGGCAATGCCCTGGCTGCAGGGTCTCACCGCACGTCTGGTGGCCATCGGGGTGCGGCCGGAGCACGTGCATTCGCCGGCTGCGGGCTGAACGCCGCGCGACCGGAAGAGAGCTCGTGCTTTCAGGCCATCACCGAATAGCCGCCGTCGACGGGGATCGCGGTGCCGGTGACGAAGTCCGACGCCGGCGACGCCAGGAACACGGCGATGCCGGCGAAGTCGTCGATCGCCCCCCAGCGGGCCGCTGGCGTGCGCGCAAGCACACGCTCGTGCAGCCCGGCCACCTGCTGGCGCGCGCCCTTGGTCAGGTCGGTATCGATCCAGCCGGGCAGGATGGCGTTGACCTGGATGTTGTCGGCAGCCCAGGCGTTGGCGCAGGCGCGGGTGTACTGCACGATGCCGCCCTTGCTCGCGGCATAGGCCGCGGCGAAGCTCGCGCCGAAGATCGACATCATCGAACCGATATTGATGATCTTGCCGTGGCCCGACGCCTTGAGCGCCGGATAGGCCGCCTTCGAGCACATGAACGCGCTGGTGAGGTTGGTGTCGATCACCTTGCTCCATTCCTCCAGCTCGAGCTCGTGCGGAGGCTTGCGGATGCTCATGCCGGCATTGTTGACGAGAATGTCGATCCGGCCGAGCTCGCGAACCACCCGTTCGACCATGGCCGCGACGGCGGCCTTGTCGGTCACGTCGGTTGCCACCGCGATCGCCTTGGCGCCGCGCTTGCCGAGATCCTCGATGGCGGCCTTCGACTTCGCCTCGTTGCGGCCGACCACGGCAACCGCCGCGCCGGCGTCCGCCAGACCGCGCGCCATGCCAAGCCCGATGCCGCCATTGCCGCCGGTGACGATGGCGACCCGGCCCGAGAGATCAAACTGTCCGTTTTTCATTGTTGTTGTCCGCTGAGGTTTGAACCGGGCGCGAGAGTGCCCGATCGTCACGGCGCTGACCAGATCGGCCACAGCCGGTCCGCCCTGCACCGGCGGGCCTGTGCGTGGGCGATTCCCGGGACGTTCGGGCAACAAAAAAGCCCCGGACAATGCCGGGGCTTTTGGTCTGCTGTCTCAGCAGGGATCAGGTACGTAGCTCAGTACTTGGCAACAACCGGACCGGTCCAGTTGAAGCGGTAGACCAGCGAGGTGCTGATGGTCTGGACGAACGGCTTGAAGGTGATGTCGCGGCCGTTCGAGATGTTGGTGCCGTCGGCCAGCTCGGAGATGTTCTTGTTGTCGTAGTAAGCGGCGCGATATTCGGTCTTCATGAACCAGCCCGGCGCGGTGATGCCGAAGATGTTCAGGTTGTTCTCGACGCCGCCGCCGACGAACCAGCCGCTGCGATCGAAGTCGTTGGTGTGCAGGCCCGAGGGAAGAGCGGTCGCGGTATTGAACAGCGTGGTGCCCTTCCAGTGCGAGCTGGAGTAACCGGCGTTGACGTAGGACAGAACGTTCGGGGCGATCAGATAGCCGAGGCGCGCACCAGCGGCCCAGCTGTAGTCGTTCTTGATGTTGCCGGCGACGAACGGACCCTGATCCTGGATGGTGCCCTTCAGGCTGCCGAACTGACCATCGGCGAACACGCCGATGACCCAGCTGTTGGCGGTCTGCCAGTCGTAGCCGGCACCGACGGTGCCGAACCAGCCGTCGCCGCCTTGGCGCTGGTTGAAGCCGAGGATCGGCGCGCCCGTGGTGGTCGACTGAACGCCGGTGTCAGCGTCCCAGACGCCGCCGCCGCCACCGCCGAAGATGTAGAAGCCGGTCCAGCTCGGAGCGACCGGGAGCGGGGCAGGAGCCTTGGTGTAGGGGCGGGCGGCCAGGTCGGCAGCCGACGCCGATGCCGTCATCGCAGCAACCGCGGTCAGAGCGAGCAAAATCTTCTTCATATCCAAATCCTCGACTTAGCGTTCGATCAGGTCGCTCAGGGGAGTGCGCTGGCACCGATTCCCGAAACTCATGGTCGGACTATACGTGGTTCCGCCGGAAATGCTGTTGCTGGTGAGACACAACCGGCCGAAAACGAAGCCGCCGGGGCTCTCCGAACCGGCAAAATGGCAACGGCCGCCCCAATCTGGGGGTGGCCGGAAACCCATTTCAGATCAATCGGTTGGGTCTAGACGTCGAGCAGGTCGTCGCTGGCGAATTCGGCCTTGTCGGAGATGAAGGCAAAGCGGGCTTCGGCCTTGGTTCCCATCAGCCGTTCGACCGAGTCGGCGGTGCCCTCGCGATCGTCGGCCAGCAGCACCACGCGCAGCAGGGTGCGCTTGGCCGGATCCATCGTGGTTTCCTTCAGCTGGGCCGGCATCATCTCGCCGAGGCCTTTGAAGCGATTCACCTCGACCTTGGCGTTGGCGTTGAACTCGCTCTTCAGCAGCTCGTCCTTGTGCGCGTCGTCGCGGGCGTAGATCGACTTGGTGCCGTGCTTCAGCTTGTAGAGGGGCGGAACTGCCAGGTAGAGATGGCCTTCGTCGATCAGCCGCGGCATCTGCCGGTAGAAGAACGTGATCAGGAGCGATGCAATGTGCGCGCCGTCGACGTCGGCGTCGGTCATGATGATGATGCGCTGGTAGCGCAGATCCTCTTCGCGGTAATGCGCAAGCGTGCCGCATCCGATCGCCTGCACGAGGTCGGAGAGCTGCGCGTTGGCGGTCAGCTTGTCCTTGCCGGCGGAGGCGACGTTGAGGATTTTTCCGCGCAGCGGCAGCACGGCCTGGGTCTTGCGGTCGCGCGCCTGCTTGGCACTGCCGCCGGCCGAGTCACCTTCGACGATGAAGAGCTCGGAACCTTCGGTGCCGGCGTCGGAGCAGTCGGCTAGCTTGCCGGGCAGACGCAGTTTCTTGCCGGCGGTCTTGCGCGCGGTCTCCTTTTCCTGGCGACGGCGCAGCCGCTCCTCGGCACGATCGATCACGAAGTCGAGCAGCCGGTTGGCTTGGTTGGGATTGCCTGACAGCCAGTGGTCGAACGGGTCCTTCATCGCCTGTTCGACGATGCGCTGCGCTTCGGCGGTGGCGAGCCGGTCTTTCGTTTGGCCCTGGAATTCAGGCTCGCGCACGAACACCGAGAGCATGACGGCTGCGCCCACCATCACGTCTTCCGAGGTGATGGAGGCCGCGCGCTTGCCCTGGCCTGCGCGTTCGGCGTGGTCCTTGAGGCCGCGCAGCAATGCGCTGCGCAGGCCGGATTCATGCGTACCGCCGTCGGGCGTCGGCACCGTGTTGGTGTAGGACGACAGGAAGCCGTCGGCATCGGCCGTCCAGGCCACCGCCCATTCGCACGCGCCATGCGCGCCGCTGCGGCCGGATTTGCCGGAGAAGATATCCTGATGCACCAGGGTGTCGGCGTGGATCGCCGCGGCCAGATAATCCTTCAGCCCGCCGGGGAAGTGGAATTTGGCTTCCGCCGGGACGTCTTCGACGCCCTTCAATAGCTCCTGGTCGCAGTGCCAGCGAATCTCGACGCCGCCGAACAGATAGGCCTTCGAGCGCGTCATCTTGAACAGACGCTGCGGCTTGAACGCCGCCTTGGCGCCGAAAATGTCGGTGTCCGGCTTGAAGCGGATGCGCGTGCCGCGGCGGTTGTTGACCTTGCCGAGGTCTTCGAGTTTGCCCTTCGGATGGCCGCGCTCGAAGGTCATGCGATGCAACTGCCCGCTGCGCGCAACCTCGACCTCGAGCCGCGAGGAGAGGGCGTTGACCACGGAAACACCGACACCGTGCAGGCCGCCCGAGGTCTCGTAGACCTTGGAGTCGAACTTGCCGCCCGAGTGCAGCGTGCACATGATGACTTCGAGCGCCGACTTCTTCGGGAATTTCGGATGCGGGTCGACCGGAATGCCGCGGCCATTGTCGGTCACGGTCAGGAAGCCGTCGGCCGTCAACTCCACGTCGATGAAGGTGGCGTGGCCCGCCAGCGCCTCGTCCATGCAGTTGTCGATGACCTCGGCGAACAGGTGGTGCAGCGCCTTTTCGTCGGTGCCGCCGATATACATGCCGGGGCGCCGGCGGACCGGTTCCAGCCCTTCCAGCACCTCGATGTCAGCCGCCGTATAGCCGGCTTCCGCGCTTCCAGCGGATCGCGAAGCAGCCTTGGCCGGGGCACGTCCCTTCGGCTCCGGGGCTTCGAACAGATCGTCGGCAGATTTGCTTTTGGCGTTCGATTTCAATGATTTGGCCATGGTTCTTCAAGTGGCGCGCCGGTCACGGCGCAGCGAATCGGTTGCTCTGACTATGCCACGGATGGGCTGCCAAATGGGGGCGGCGGCGCCCTCCGGGCAGCCGCCCCTGTAGATAGGCGTCCGCGATTACGCCTTCGAGGTGCGGAATACAACGACCGTGAACAGGACCATGGCGATGACCACCAGCAGTGAGCCGACGATCGGTGCCGCCTCGAACGAGGCCCCCTTGTGCAGCACGGCGGCCACGCCGGCCGGAAACAGGATGCCGCCGACGATGTGCAGCCAGCCCTGGATTTTCGCGAGCAGCATGCGGCCCGCTTCCGGCACCAGCCGGTAGTAGAGGCCGAACAGGAACAGCAGCACGCCGCCGACCAGATTGAGATGCGCATGCGCCGGTCCCAACGTGAAGTCGTGCTCGATACCCATCGCGATCCCCGCGAGCATTCCGAACAGCAGGACGACAACGCTCACGCACATCATCAGCGATCCGATCATCCGGTATTTCCTTTTTCTTGTGAGGGAGATGCCGGCCGGCCCGGACCTCAGGGTCCTTACGGGAAATCACGCTCGATCCCCGCCTTTGTGACTTGATGTCACGCAATGGGCTGGCTTACCTGTTCTTAGGCTGCGTGCCGCTAGAAAGGTTCATTCGAGGTTCAACGGAGCGGAAGGCACACGACGAGATGGAAGACCTTGCGCGGGCCCTGGCCGAATTCGTCCGCCATCACCAGGCCTGGGCCGCTCCGATCGTCATGTTGCTGGCATTCGCTGAATCGCTCGCCTTCATCTCGCTGCTGGTGCCCGCCTGGGGCGCGCTGGTTGCGATCGGCGCGCTGATCGGCGTCAGCGGGATCAGCTTCTGGCCGATCTGGATCGCGGGCGGCGTCGGCGCCGCGCTCGGCGACTGGGTCTCCTACTGGTTCGGCTATCGCTACAAGGAGCAGGTCGCGCAGATGTGGCCGCTGTCGCGTTACCCGGAAATCCTGCCGCGCGGCGAGGCCTTCGTGAAGAGCTGGGGCGTGCCCAGCATCTTCATCGGCCGCTTCTTCGGTCCACTGCGCGCCTCGGTGCCGCTCGCGGCCGGCATTTTCGAGATGTCGTACTGGCAGTTCCAGATCGCCAATTTCGTCTCCGCGCTGGTCTGGTCGGCGGCACTGCTGCTGTTCGGCGACGTCATCGCGCATGCCATCGAGTGGGTGTGGCGGGTGGTGTAGCAAGCTCCGGAATAAGGCCGTCGGGCAGGGGTTAGGCGGGAGGACAACCGCTCGCGCCGTCGTCATCGCGCGAGCATCGAAACGCTGATACAACCGCGCCCACCAGGCGCGAATTCATCGGGCGCAGTCTCACTGGGAGGACATCACATGGAATTGACACGACGTCATGCTCTTGCCGGCGCTGCCGGCATCGCCGCTGCACCGTTGCTATCAGCCGTTCCTGCGGCCGCTGTGGCGGCGGTCGCCGACAAGCAGGCGCCGAGCTTCTACCGCTACAAGGTCGGCGACATCCTCGTCACCGTGGTGTCCGACGGCAAGAACGTCTTCAAGCTCGAAGACTCCTTCATCCCCAATGCGAAGCGGGACGACGTCAACGCGGCGCTGGAGAAGGCGTTCATGCCGCGCGATCAAATGACGATCTGGTTCGCGCCGCTCGTGCTCAACACCGGCGGCAAGCTGGTGGTGATCGACACCGGCAATGGCGCGCTGGCGAAGGCCAGCACGAAGGGCGCCAATGGCCTGTTCGCCGACAATTTCGTCGCCGCCGGCTTCGATCCCAAGAATGTCGACATGGTCGTGATCTCGCACTTCCACGGCGACCACGTGAACGGCCTCTTGACCGCCGAAGGCACGCCGGCATTCCCGAATGCCGAGGTGCTGGTGCCGGCGACCGAGTGGAAGTTCTGGATGGACGACGGGGAGATGAGCCGGGCGCCGGCCGGACGCATGCAGGGCCTGTTCAAGAACAACCGCAATATCTTCGAGGCCGGCCTGAAGAAGAAGGTCACGCCCTACGAGTGGGGCAAGGAGATCGCGCCGGGCCTGACCTCGGTCGAGACCGTCGGCCACACGCCGGGCCATACCTCCTACGTGCTGGCCTCGGGCCCGGACAAGGTCTTCATCCAGTCCGACGTCACCAACAATCCGAACCTGTTCGCGACCAACCCCGGCTGGCATGCGTTCTTCGACCAGGACGGTGACGTGGCAGAGAAGACCCGCCGCCGCATCTACGACATGGTGGTTGCCGAGCGGCTCCAGGTGCAGGGCTTCCACTATCCGTTCCCCGGCCTCGGCAACGTCGTGAAGGACGGCAGCGGCTACCGCGTCGTGCCGGCGCCGTGGAATCCGGCGATCTGAACGGGTTTTCCTTGACGCAAAATGGGCGCGGCCTTATAGCCGCGCCCATGATCAACGCCGCGACCATCATCATTGCCCGCCGCCGCCGCATCCTCGCGGTATGGGCGGTCGCTCGCGTTTAAGACCATCGCCTCTGCCGCCGGACCTGATCCCGCGGCGCTCTCCTGAAAAGACACGCGGTTCGATCTGGCGGCTCCTTCATCACGCAGGAGTTTTCGATCATGTATACGCCACCGCCCTTCAAGCCTGACCGCGCCGCGAGCCTTGCCTTCGCGGAAGCGCGCGGTTTCGGCATCGCCTGCGCGTCGGACGGCGGCAAGCCGATCGCCTCGGCGCTGCCGTTCTATCTGACCTATGCCGCTGACGGCACGCCGCGGGCGCTGTTTCATGTTGCCCGTCACAATCCGCTGGTAAAGCTGGCGGGTGGCTCGCCCTGGCTGCTGGCCGTCAACGGCGCCGACGCCTATGTTTCGCCGGACTGGTACGTGTCTCCCGATCAGGTGCCGACCTGGCTCTATCAGGCGGTGCATCTGACCGGGCCGGTGCGGAGGTTGTCGGATGAGGAGCTTGCCGTTCAGATCGACGCACTGAGCGCCAAGTTCGAGGACCGGCTGCTGCCGAAAAAGCCGTGGGTGTCGGGCAAGATGACCGCCGCGCGGCTGGAAGCCATGAAGAAGGCCATCGTGGGCCTCGAGATGATGGTGGAAGAGGTGGAGGGCAGCTTCAAGCTGAACCAGCACAAGTCTGAAACCGATTTCGCCGCGGTCGGCAACACGCTCGCATTGCAGGCCGAAGCCGGTGCCCGGGCCATCGCGGCTTTGATGCGCGAGGTGCGCCCGCAGGCTTTCGCGATGATACAGGCCGAGATGACTGCGCTTCCGAGGAGCGAGTAATGACGAAGAAGAAAATCGGAATCTTGGGCGCGTCCGGCTACACCGGCGCCGACGCGGTGCGCCTGCTGGCGCGGCACCCGAACGCCGAAATCACCGCGCTTACCGCCAACACCCATGCCGGCAAGGCGATGAGCGAGGTGTTTCCTCACTTCTTCATGCTACACCTGCCAAAGCTCGTGGAATGGGAAAAGGTCGACTGGACTCGGCTCGATGCCGTGTTCTGCGGACTGCCGCACGGGACGACGCAAGAGATCATCGCCGCGGTGCTGAAGACCAATCCCGGAATCAAGATCCTCGATATGTCCGCGGATTTCCGGCTGCGCGACAAAGACAGCTACGCGCAATGGTACGGCCATGAGCACCGGGCGCTCGAATTGCAGGACGAGGCTGTCTATGGGCTGACCGAGCTCTACCGGGAGAAGGTCACGGCCGCGCGGCTGGTGGCCTGTCCCGGCTGCTATCCGACGGCGGTGCTGCTGGCGCTTGTTCCGCTGGCGAAGGCAAAGCTGATTGACGTCGACGACATTATCATCGACGCAAAGTCGGGCGTCACCGGCGCCGGACGCGGACTGAAGCAGAACACGCTGTTCAGCGAGGCCGGCGAGGGGTTGTCGCCCTATTCGATCGGAAGCCATCGACACTCGGCGGAGATCGAGCAGGAGATCGGCGCGGCCGCTGGCTCGGCCGTGACGGTGAACTTCACCCCGCATCTCGTTCCGATGGCGCGGGGTGAGTTCTGCACATCCTATGTCAAGCTCAATGGGGCTACACCGGACGATTTGCGCGCCGAGCTGGAAAGGGCCTACGCCAACGAGCCGTTCGTATATGTGACGAAGAAGGGTGTGCTGCCACAGACGCAGAACGTGCGTGGCTCGAATTACGTTCAGATCGGCGTCGTCGCCGACCGGATCAAGAACCGCGCCATCGTGCTCTCGACGCTCGATAACCTTGTGAAGGGTTCGGCCGGACAGGCGATCCAGAACATGAACCTGATGTTCGGCTTGCCTGAAACCACCGGACTGGAGCAGATCGCGCTGTTTCCATGAGCAGGGGTTGTTGTCGTGGGCGAGGGTGCGCTCAATCTAAGGATAACTGCCCATCTCCGTTGGCGGCGCAGGCGCGGCCAGATGTGTTAAACGAAACGAACGAGCTCGAAAGGACCATGCCATGACCGTCACCGACACCAACCAGCCGAAAACCAGGAGCGGTGCGACCAAGGCCACCGTGTTCGTCGATGGCGCGTCCGGCACGACCGGCCTCGGCATCCAGGAGCGGCTGCTCTCGATCGGCGACGTCGCGGTGAAGTACATCGCCGAGGACAAGCGGAAGGACGCCGGCGCCAAGCGCGCGCTGATGGAGGAGGTGGATCTCGTGATCCTCTGCCTCCCCGACGAGGCCGCCAAGGAGACCGTGGCGCTGATCGACACCATGGGCAATGCCGCGCCGAAAGTGCTCGACGCCTCGACGGCCTATCGCGTTGCGCCCGATTGGGCCTACGGTTTCCCCGAGCTTGCGCCCGACCAGGCCGACAAGATCCGTCACGCGAAGAAGGTCTCCAATCCGGGCTGCTATCCGACCGGCGCGATCGCGCTGCTGCGGCCGATCGTCGACGCCGGCCTGCTGCCGGCGGATTATCCCGTCACCATCAACGCGGTGAGCGGCTATTCGGGCGGCGGCAAGTCGATGATCGCCAGCTTCGAGGACGGCTCGGCGCCGGCCTTCGAGCTCTACGGCCTCGGCTTCGAGCACAAGCACGTGCCGGAGATGCAGCTCTACTCGCATCTGACGCGAAGGCCGATCTTCATCCCGTCGGTCGGCAACTACCGGCAAGGCATGCTGGTCTCGGTGCCGCTGCAACTCGACGCGCTGCCGGGCAAGCCTGATGGTGCCGATCTGCATGCCGCTCTGGCGAAATGGTACGCCGGCAGCAAATATGTCTCGGTGATGCCGCTGCAGAACGAGGCCGCCAAAGGCGGGCGGCTCGAGCCGGAGGCGCTCAACGAGACCAACCAGCTCGAGCTCTATGTCTTCGCCAGCGACAAGCACGGTCAGGCGGTGCTGGTCGCACGGCTCGATAATCTGGGCAAGGGCGCCTCGGGTGCCGCGGTTCAGAACATGCGGCTGATGCTCGGTCTGGCCGACAGCTGACGGCGACGCGGATCGTGGACGACGCTACGCTGCAATTCTATCGGCGCAATGCCGAGGCCTATGCCGGGTGGGCGAAAGCGCCGTCCACCCGGCTGATCGGCTTTCTGAAGCTGCTGCCGCCGGGCGGCGCGATCCTCGAGCTCGGCTGCGGCGCCGGCAATCATGCCGCTGTCATGCTCGCCGAAGGCTTTGTGCTGCGTGCGACCGACGGGTCGCCCGAGATGGCCGAGGTCGCGGCGCGCCGCATCAATCATCCCGTCGAGCCGATGCTGTTCGATGAGCTCGAGGACCACGAAGCCTATGACGGTGTCTGGGCCAGCGCCTGCCTGCTGCACGTGCCGCGCGACGAGTTGGCCGGCATTCTCGGCCGGATCCATCGGGCGCTGAAACCCGGTGGCGTGTTCTACGCGAGCTACAAGATCGGCCACGGCGATGGCCGCGACAGCATCGGCCGCTACTACAATTATCCCGTGGCGGACTGGCTCGCTGCGACCTACGCCGCGTCAGGGGCGTGGACGCAAGTCTCGTCCGACACCAGCGAGATCAAGAGCTTTGACGAGGCGCCCGCGACGATGCTGCACATCGTGGTGCGCAAGAGCGGGTAGTTGATGCCGCGCCGGCGCGGCTGTCGCCGCAACCGGCGGGAATATCTGGATCAGAGAACCTTGAAGATCGCGAGCGCCAGCACCGCTTGGGCGAGGAAGCCGACCGTGAAGGCCAGGGTGCGGAACACCGGCAGGCCGAGCGTGTACACGATCAGGTGGGCGACGCGGGCCCAGAAATAGACGGCGCAAGCGAGCACGGTCCATTTCGTGGAATAGTCGGCGGCGTTGAGGATCAGGACCAGCGGCGCGAAGATCACGAGGTTCTCGACCGCGTTGTCGTGCGCGAACATCAGGCGGTTGGCCCATTCTGCGTGCGGCTTGTCGGTGCGCGAGGGATTGGCCATGGCGCCGGAGAGGCCGCGCACTTGGCAGCGGTTGATGGTGTAGGGGATCCACAGTATGCCGGTCAGGATCACCGTCAGCGACAGCCAGAACAGTTCGCGCGTCATCGTCTCCCCCTCACGTGAATTCGATTCCCGACCGTCGGGACCATCTATTTATAGCTGAGCGGAAGACTTGGCGCTACGCGAAGCCTTTGCGCCGCGCGAAGACTTGGCGCTACGCGCGGACCCGGACATAGCTGCCAGGAGCGTCCTCGAGCACCGACACCCCGTTCGCGCCCACGATGCGCGCCGGCACGGTTTCGGGGTCGTGGCTCTCCAGCCAGGCGCGCCAGTCGGGCCACCACGAACCCTTGTGCTCCTCGGCGCCCTTCAGCCAGTCGGCGAGCTTCATGTCCTTGATGTTGTCGTTGGTCCAGTACTGGTACTTCTTCGACGCGGGCGGATTGACCACGCCGGCGATGTGGCCGGAGCCGGACAGCACATATCTCACCGGGCCGCCGAAGAACTGCGAACCGTAGAGCACCGATTCCGCCGGCGCGATGTGGTCCTCGCGGGCGGCGAGGTTGTAGACCGGCACCTTCACCTTCGACAGATCGAGCAGCGTGTTGTCGAGCACCATGGTGCCGGTCGACAGCCGGTTCTCCAGATAGCAGTTGCGCAGGTAGTAGGAGTGGTTCGACGACGGCATCCGCGTCGCATCCGAATTCCAGTGCAGCAGGTCGAACGAGGAGGGCGCCTGGCCCTTCAGATAATTGTTCACGACATACGACCAGATCAGGTCGTTCGAGCGCAGCATGTTGAAGGCCATCGCCATCTTGCTGCCCTCGAGCACGCCGGATTCCTGCATGTCGCGTTCGAGCGCCGAGATCTGGTCCTCGTCGACGAACACCAGGAGATCGCCGGCATGGGTGAAGTCGACCTGCGCGGCAAAGAACGTCGCCGATGTCACGCGCTGGCGGCGCTTCTCGGCGAGATAGGCGAGCGTCGAGGCGAGCAGGGTGCCGCCGACGCAATAGCCGGCGGTGTGCACCTTCATCTCGCCGGTGACCTTCTCGATGACGTCCATCGCCGTGAGCGGGCCTTCGGTCATGTAGTCGGCCCAGGTCTTCTTGCCGAGCTCCTTGTCCGGATTGACCCAGGAGATCACGAACACCGTGATGCCCTGGTCGACGCACCATTTGATGTAGGACTTCTCGGGGCGCAGATCGAGGATGTAGAACTTGTTGATCCAGGGCGGCACGATCAGCAGCGGCGTGCGCAGCACGTTCTCGGTCGCCGGCGAATACTGGATCAGCTGCATCAGCTCGTTCTGGAAGATCACCTTGCCCGGCGTCGTCGCCATGTTGACGCCGACCTCGAGATTGCTCGAGTCGGACTGGCGAATCCGCAGCGTGCCATGGCCGGCCTCGATATCCTCGGCCAGCATCTTCATGCCGCGCACCAGATTGTCGCCGTTGGTCTCGACGGTGGCGCGCAGCACCTCCGGATTGGTCAGTACGAAATTCGACGGCGCCAGCGCGTTGGTGATCTGCTGGACGTAGAATTCGGCCTTCTTGCGCGTGTGCGGATCGATCCCGTCGGCGTCATGGACCAGCTGCTGCGCCCATTTCGAGGTCAGCAGATAGAGCTGCAGGATGAAGTCGAAGAACTGGTTCGACTTCCATTCCGGATCCTGGAAGCGCTTGTCGCGCGGGGCCGGGGCGATCGCCGGCTTGGCATCGGCCTCGCCGGCCATGCGGCGCACCGCCGAGCCCCAGAGATCGAGGTAGTCCTTGCCGAGCTGCATCTGCAGCGACGAGGCGCGCTCCTTGTCGGACAGCCAGTATTCGGCGATCACGCTGAAGGTCTTGATGACCTCACCGAGCTCATTCGGCGGCTTGTCGCGGACTTCTCCGGTCTGGCGCGGCTTGAGATAGGCTGCCAGCGCCTGGCCGCTGCTCTCCATCGCTCGCGCGATGTTCATCGCGAAGGCTTCGGCGTTGAATTTCGGGGCGGCCTGGGTGTCGGTACTAACGTTGCTCATCTAAGGTACAATATCGCGTCGTTTGGAGGGCGTCATCGCGCGGTGCGGCAATGAAAATCAGTCAAAATCCGATGTTTCTCCCTGTTGCGGTGCGTCAAAAAATCTTTGTTCTGACATATTGAAGCCTCAGGGGTCGCTTTTGGTGTTCTCGCTTTAAGCGTTTCGGGCGACAATGGTTTGAAACGCTAAAGTCGGAATTAACGCAGCGGGGACGCTGCAAGGCTCGTACCAGTGCGACCCGTGTCGGCGACGTGCGACGTGCGCGCTAGCTTGTTGGGGACAATTCGGCGCATGCCGATCGATCGAATGAACAGGGGGCTCGCGGCCGCAGTGCTGCTCGCGTCGTTGGTGGCGCTGAGCGGGTGCTCGAGCACGATCGCCGATATGACGCTGCCGGCCGACGCCCCGGCGCGGCAAAAGGATGCCGGCGGCTACCTCCCGGTCCATGATCTTCCGCCCGACCGCGCCGATCCGACGATCAAGCCGGCGGACCAAGCCAAGATCGAGCAGGAGTTGATTGCCGCGCGCGAGCGCCAGGCCTCAACCGCCGCCCAAAGCGGCAAGTAGCGCGCGACAAACGGCCTATCAGCGCTGGCGCCGCCCGGTGTCCGTGCTAAAAGAAACCCAGTTCAACCGCAGATCCGGCCGCAGCCCCCAGATCGTGCGCCTGAATTCGCTCTAAGTCATTGATTCAGTGCGATTTCTGTCAGAGGCCGAGCCGGCTTCCGCAAACTGGACCAAGGGGGTCGATTCTGGCATCGCGGTTGTCGGAGCAAGGGTCCCATGGAAGATTTTTACCGCATTCGCCGTCTGCCGCCTTACGTCTTTGAGAAGGTCAACCAGGCCAAGGCGGCCGCGCGCAACGCCGGGGCCGACATTATCGACATGGGCATGGGGAACCCGGACCTGCCGACCCCGCCGCATGTGATCGAGAAGCTCAAGGAGACGCTGGGCAAGCCGCGGACCGACCGCTACTCGGCTTCGCGCGGCATCAACGGCCTGCGGAAGGCCCAGGCCGCCTATTATGCGCGCCGCTTCGGCGTCAAGCTCAACCCCGACACCCAGGTGGTTGCGACGCTCGGCTCCAAGGAGGGCTTTGCCAACGTCGCGCAGGCGATCACGGCGCCCGGCGACGTCGTGCTGTGCCCCAATCCGAGCTACCCGATCCATGCGTTCGGCTTCCTGATGGCGGGCGGTGTCATCCGCTCGGTGCCCTCGGAGCCGACGCCGCAGTTCTTCGAGGCGGTCGAGCGGGCGATCATCCATTCGATCCCGAAGCCGATCGCGCTGATCGTCTGCTATCCGTCGAACCCCACCGCCTATGTCGCGGACCTCGATTTCTACAAGGACCTCGTCGCGTTCGCGAAGAAGCACGACATCTTCATCCTGTCCGATCTCGCCTACGCAGAAGTTTATTTCGACGAGAACAATCCGCCGCCGTCGGTGCTGCAGGTGCCCGGCGCGATCGACGTCACCGTCGAGTTCACCTCGATGTCGAAGACGTTCTCGATGGCCGGCTGGCGGATGGGCTTTGCGGTCGGCAATGAGCGGATCATCGCGGCGCTGGCGCGGGTCAAATCCTATCTCGATTACGGTGCGTTCACGCCGGTCCAGGTGGCGGCGACCGCGGCGCTGAACGGTCCCGACGACTGCATCCGCGAGATGCGCGACACCTACCGCAAGCGTCGCGATGCGCTGGTCGAGTCATTCGGCCGTGCCGGCTGGGACATTCCGCCGCCGCAGGCCTCGATGTTCGCCTGGGCGCCGCTGCCCAAGGCGTTCGAGGCGGTCGGCAGCATGCAGTTCGCGACCCTGATGGTGGAGAAATCCGGCGTCGTGGTGTCGCCAGGCGTGGCGTTCGGCGAGCATGGCGAGGGCTATGTCCGCATTGCGATGGTGGAGAACGAGCAGCGCATCCGGCAGGCCGCGCGCGGCGTGCGCCGCTTCCTTGAAAGTGGCATCGAAACGTTGCACAACGTCGTTCCTCTCGCCAACCGACGCTAATCCTTCCAGGTTGCTTTATTCATGGTCGCACCCCTGAACGTGGGCATAGCGGGGCTCGGCACCGTCGGTGCCGATGTCGTCCGCCTCATCGAAACGCAAGGACGCGCGCTGGCCGAGCGCAGCGGCCGACCCGTTCGCGTGGTCGCGGTCACGGCGCGCTCGAAGGCCAAAAAGCGCGGCCTCGACCTGCATGGCATCGCCTGGGCGAAGAGCCCGCAAGACCTCGCCGAGGATCCCAACATCGACTGCTTCGTCGAATTGATGGGCGGCGCCGGCGATCCCGCGCTGTCCGCGATCGAGACCGCGCTGAAGGCCGGCAAGTCGGTCGTCACCGCCAACAAGGCGCTGATCGCCAAGCATGGACTGCGTCTTGCCGCGGCCGCCGAGAAGCACGGCGGCGCGCTGAATTTCGAGGCGGCGGTCGGTGCGGCGATCCCGGTGATCAAGACGCTGCGCGAGGGCCTCGCCGGCACCAGCGTCAACCGCGTCTACGGCATTCTCAACGGCACCTGCAATTACATCCTGACCCGGATGGAGCAGGAGGGCCTGTCGTTCGAGGAGTGCCTGAAGGACGCCCAGCGTCTCGGCTACGCCGAAGCCAACCCGTCGTTCGACGTCGACGGTCACGACACCGCGCAGAAGCTCGCGATCCTGGCGAGCCTCGCCTTCGGAACCAAGGTCGCCGAAAGTGCGGTTTATGTCGAAGGCATCTCCTCGATCACGCCGGAAGACCTCAAGGCCGCCGCGGAACTCGGCTACCGGGTCAAGCTGCTCGGCGTCGCGGTGCGCACGGCAAAGGGCATTGAGCAGCGCGTGCATCCGACCATGGTGCCGAAATCATCCTCGATTGCGCAGGTGATGGGCGTCACCAATGCAGTCGCGATCGACGGCGAGGGGATTCCGCCGATCACGCTGGTGGGACCCGGCGCCGGCGGCGGCGCGACGGCTTCGGCCGTGGTCGCCGACATCGCCGACGTCGCCCGCGGCATCCGTGCCAAGCCGTTCGGGCGCCCGGTGGAGCGGTTGCGCGACACCACCAAGGCGCCGATGGAACGCCATGAAGGTGGCTATTATATCCGCCTGATGGCGCGCGATCTTGCAGGCACTGCCGCAACAATCGCCACCCGGCTGGCGGAACAGAAGATATCTCTGGAATCCATCGTGCAACGGCACCCCGATGGCGTCGATGTGAACGGTGCGGCCAAAAAACCTTCACCGGTCCCGGTCATTCTGATTACCTATGCGACCAGCGAGGATGCCGTGCATCGTGCGCTGGCCGCAGTGCAGCGCGATAAGGTCATCAGCGGCCGGCCGCAGGTGATACGGATCGAGAAAAACTAGCGCATGGCCTGAACGGGTCGGGCGTGAGACGATTGATGCGGGCAGGCTGGCCTGTCCCAGAGGCTTAAGGAGTACGCCGATGTCGACCCATATTTCCGTTCCGCCGCAGATGCTGCTCGAGCGCATCCTGACGCTCGAAATCGTGCGCGTGACGGAGCGCGCGGCGGTGTCGGCCGCGCGGCTGCGCGGCCACGGCCAGGAGAAGGCCGCCGACAAGGCCGCGGTCGACGCGATGCGGCGCGAGCTCAACAAGCTGCCAATCGAGGGCACCATCGTGATCGGCGAGGGCGAGCGCGACGAGGCGCCGATGCTGTTCATCGGCGAGAAGGTCGGCCTCAACGCCGGCCCCAAGGTCGACATCGCGGTCGACCCGCTCGAAGGCACCACGCTGTGCGCCAAGAACATGCCGGGCTCGATCGCCACGATGGCGATGGCCGATGGCGGCACGCTGCTGCACGCGCCCGACGTCTACATGCAGAAGATCGCGATCGGTCCGGGCTTCGCCAAGAACGTGATCGAGCTCGACGCGCCGCCGGCCGACAACGTCCGCCGGCTCGCCAAGGCCAAGGGTGTCGACCCCAGCGCGATCAACGTGCTGGTGCTCGACCGTCCGCGCCATGCCGACATCATCAACAGCGTGCGTTCGACCGGCGCTGCCGTGCAGCTCATCACCGATGGCGACGTCGCCGGCGTCATTCACTGTGCCAAGCCCGATGAGACCGGCGTCGACATGTATATCGGCACCGGCGGCGCGCCCGAGGGCGTGCTGGCCGCGGTCGCGCTGCGCTGCATCGGCGGCCAGATGCAGTGCCGCCTGATCCTCGACACCGAGGAAAAGCGCGAGCGCGCGCACAAGATGGGCGTCACCGATCCGAAGATGATCTACGGCATCGAGGACATGGCCAAGGGCGACTGCCTGTTCGCCGCCACCGGCGTCACCACCGGCTCGCTGCTATCAGGCGTGAAGTTCAAGAAGGACGTGATCGAGACCGAGACCGTCGTGATGCGCTCGGTCACCGGCACCGTGCGCTACATCAAGGCCGAGCATCGGCAACTCGAGAAATTCCACCTGGACTAAACAGACGCTGTCATTCCGGGATGGTCCGAAGGACCAGACCGCAGATGAGCAATTGCGCATCGGGGAATCTCGAGATTCCGGGTTCGATGCTGACGCATCGCCCCGGAATGACGACAACAAGAACAACAAGAAGGGGAGCCACCCATGTCCGATCTGTCCGGAGTCAAGGCGCTGGTATTCGACGTGTTCGGCACCGTGGTTGATTGGCGCACCAGCCTGATCAACGATTTCACCAGATGGGGCGAAACGCGCGGCATCAAGGCCGACTGGACCGCGCTGGTCGACGGCTGGCGCGCGGTCTATGCGGCCTCGATGGACGAGGTGCGCAAGAACCCGCAGAACGGCTACGTCATCCTGGACGTCTTGCACCGCCGCTCGCTGGAAAAACTCGTCGCGCAGTTCGACGTCAAGGGGCTGAGCGAGGCCGACCTGCAGCATCTGACGCGAGGCTGGCATCGCCTGCACGCCTGGCCCGACAGCGTCGCCGGCCTCACCCGGCTGAAGACCAAATACATCATCTCGCCGCTGTCCAACGGCAACGTCGCGCTGCTCACCAACATGGCGAAGTTCGCGGGGCTCCCGTGGGATCTCGTGATGTCGGCCGAACTGTTCGAGCACTACAAGCCCGATCCGGAAACCTATCTCGGCGCCGCCAAGCTGCTCTGCCTGCCGCCGGAGCAGGTGATGATGGTCGCCGCGCACAATTACGACCTGAAGCACGCGCAGAAGCTCGGCCTGAAGACCGCCTTCGTGGCGCGTCCGACCGAATACGGCCCGCTGCAGAAGGTCGATTTCGAGGCCACCGGCGAGTGGGACATCGTGGCCAAGGATTTCGGGGACATCGCCAGCCGGATGGGCTGCTAGCTCGACGCTCGCCGAACCGGGAGAGCGAAGCATACTGCCGACCAGCGCCGAAAGGGGCCGCGCTCTCGCGGCCCCTTCGTCCATATCTGTCGCGTTGCGATCAGAAGCGGTAGTTCACACCGGCCTTGATGGTGTGAAACTTGGTGTCGACGTCCATTCCGGCATTCGCTGTGAAGCCGTTCGCGACGTCGTTGATCGCGCTGGAAAGCAGTGTCCGGCTCCCGAGATCGATGTAGAGATACTCGGTCTTGAAGGACCACTGCGGAGCAAGAGCGTATTCCAGGCCCGCGCCTGCGGTCCAGCCCCATTGCGTGCCACCCGATGCAACTGACGTCGTGTGAGCCACGCCGTTCGGTCCGGCAAAGCTGAAGGTTCCATGGGTGTCGACCTTGCCATAGGCCGCGCCGCCGGTGGCGTAAAGAAACAGCCGATCCCAGGCGTAACCGAGCCGGCCACGCACGGTGCCGAACCATGCAATCTCGGAGCCGGTGCCGAATGTGGTTGCGACGCTCGTTCCGTTGACGGTGAGGATCTGATTGCCCTCGAACCTGCCTTCGATACCCGACCACTGGAAGTCGGCTTCGAGACCGAGCACCACATTGCTGTTGTATTGGTGATTGTATCCGATCTGCCCACCGCCGAAGAAGCCGCTTGATGTCAGGCTGAATTTGCCGCTGGTGCTTGACGTGAGCGGGGGGGCCTCGGCCTGCAACTGTCGGGCCGAAGCGTGAAAGGGATACTCGAACCTGTCACCACCGAAGCCGACATTGGCACCGACGTAGAAGCCGGTCCAGGAGAAGGCCTGAACCGGTGTGATCACCGGCGCCTTGACTGGATAGGACATGTCGGCTGCAAGCGCGGGAACAAACGACGCACCTAGAAACAAGCCAGCGCCGAGGAGAGATTTCTGCATTGATGGGCCCCTGAAAGTGTCGCGCTGAGCGCAGATGCCCTGGGGCATTGCGGTTGCGAACAGCTGCTGATCCGGACCCGGTGAGCGCCGACGTCAGATTGCGACGTCGTTTCCCGCGGCATCCTGCGCGCAAACTGGCAGGGCTCGCAGCCGCGGTCTTGTTCTCATGCGCAACGGAATTTAGCTCCTGCGCACCCGCACCAAACTTCGGAGCAATGTTGTAGCTTCGCAACAGGACGCATGCTTGATGTGCATGCACTGCGACAAATCGGGCGGTCGTTGCGGCGAAATTACGCATAGCCTGAGGAGATGCGCTTCATATGATGAATGCACCCAAAGGTTGCCTCTGTGAATCGCGCCAGTATTTCGTCGGAATGCCTTGATCCTGAACTGGCGGACCACCAGAAGTTCTCGCTCTGGAGCGAGCAGATGGAGGCGCTCACCTGTTGCGTCGACATCACGCGATCCGACGATCGGCCGTTCTCTGCATCGATGCAGTGGGCTGATTTGTCGGACGTGCAAGTCTCCCGCTTTGCCGGCTCCTTCCATCGAATAAGACGGTCGCGGACAGCAATTTCACGCGGCCCTAACGATGATTTCTGTCTGCTCTTCCATCGCGGGCGTGGCACCTTTCGCGTGGATCAGGCGGGACGCGAAGCTGCTCTCGCCCCGTCAGGCGCATTTCTCGGCAGCAACGGCATGCCCGCGGACATGGTGTCCGACGCTCCGTTTTCCTGCACGACATTGACGGTCAGCAGGGATCGCCTCCTGTCTCTCGTCGGCGCCGCCGACGAGGTGCTGGTCAAGCCGCTTGACGAACGAAGCCCCGCTGTCGGTCTTCTGCAAAGATACATTGAACTCGTGGTCGATCTCCCTGGAGAGCCGCATGATCCGCTGCTCCAGAACCATGTCGGCACCACGCTGCTCGACCTGACTGCGCTGGCGTTGGGTGCGCGAGGGGATGCGGCGCAGAACGCGACGATGCGGGGCCTGCGGGCCTCCCGCACGCAGGAGGTCATCGCCGAGATCAACCGCAGTTTTGCCAGTGCAGGGTTTTCAGTCGAGCAGGTCGCGAAACGCATGGGTGTCTCGGCCAGATATGTGCAGGATCTGCTGCAGGACACCGGTTCGAGTTTTACCGAGCGGCTCCTTGAGCGACGACTCCAGCACGCCATGCGCCTGCTCACGAGTGAGCAGGGAGACCGGATGAAGGTCAGCGACATTGCGCTCGCCTGCGGCTTCAACGAGATCGCCTACTTCAATCAGCGATTTCGGCGGCGCTTCGGCCAAACCCCGACGCAATCGCGGCGCTAGCAAAATTCCCGCGAGTCCCTTCAAATTGCGCTGGTTTTCGGCCCGGGCCGGCTTGGTTCCCGGGGCGCAAAAAAGGCATCTATCCACAGCTCTGGCCGGTATTTGGGCTTGGAAGTCAGCCTTTTCTTTGCAACGCGTAAAGGATCATGCCGCTGCACGCATCCGCACTGCCCGTCGAGGCGCCACAGGCGTTCCTCGGCGTGACGCGGTCGCTGACCGGAAAACTCTGGCGCGACCGGCTGGATGCGCGCGGGGCGGCGCGGGCGCTCGCGATCGTGCAGCGTCACAACCTGCCGGAAATGCTGGCGCGCGTGCTGGCGGGCCGCGGTGTCGCGATCGACGAGGTCGCCGATTTCCTCGACCCGACCATCCGCAAGCTGATGCCGGATCCTCACACGGTCACCGAGATGGAGCATGCCGCCAGGCGCATTGCGGATGCCGCCGTGCGCGGCGAGAAGGTTGCGATCTTCGGCGACTATGACGTCGACGGTGCGACCTCGGCGGCACTGCTGACCTGGCATCTGCGTCATTGCGGGCTGGATCCGCTGATCCACATTCCCGACCGTATTTTCGAAGGCTACGGGCCGAACGTCGACGCCGTGCGTGCGCTGGCGGCGAAGGGCGCGACGCTGCTCGTCACGGTCGATTGCGGCACCACCAGCATCGAGCCGCTGGCGGAAGCCAGGAAGCTCGGGATGTCGGTCGTCGTGATCGATCATCACCAGACCGGCGATGTGTTGCCCGAGGTCGACGCACTGGTGAATCCGAACCGGCCTGACGATATTTCGGGGCTTGGCCATCTCGCAGCGGTCGGCCTCGTGCTGGTGACCTTGGTCGCGGTGAACCGCGAACTGCGCCAACGCGGCTTCTGGACCGGCGAGATGCCGGAGCCGGACCTGCTCAGCGTGCTGCATCACGTCGCGCTCGGCACCGTAGCCGACGTCGCGCCGCTGGTCGGGCTCAACCGGGCCTTCGTCGCAAAGGGCCTGATCGCGATGCGCCGCCGCGACCATGTCGGCCACACCGCGCTGATGGACGTGGCGCGGCTGAACGGCCCGCCGGAGGCCTGGCATCTCGGCTTCATGCTGGGACCGCGCATCAATGCCGGCGGTCGGATCGGGCGCCCCGATCTCGGCGTGCGGCTGTTGCTCGAAGGCGACGTCTCCGAAGCTGCGCGGATCGCGGCCGAACTCGATCGCCTCAATGCCGAACGGCGCGTGATCGAGCAGGCGGCCGAAGCACAGGCCGAGGCCGAGGCGCTGGCTTCGCTCGGGCTCGAGGACAAGGGCGCTGTCATCGTCACCGCGGCGGAAGGCTGGCATCCGGGCGTGGTCGGGCTGGTCGCGGCGCGGCTGAAGGAGAAGTTCGCGCGTCCTGCGTTTGCGATCGCGCTGGAGCCGGGCGGCATCGGCACCGGATCGGGCCGCTCGATCGGCGGCGTCGATCTCGGCAAGGCGGTGCGGCAGGCGGTGCATGACGGCCTTTTGATGAAGGGCGGCGGGCACGCGATGGCGGCCGGCGTCACCCTGCGCAAGGAGAAGCTCGCCGAATTCCGCGCCTACATGGAGAGCGCGCTGGCGGCCGACGTCGCCAACTCGCGTCACGAGAACGAGCTGTTCATCGACGGCGCCGTGACCGCGCGCGCGGTGACGCCGGAGTTCGCCGCGACGCTCAATCGCGCGGGCCCGTTCGGTGCCGCCAATCCGGAGCCGGTGATCGCGCTGCCGTCGCATCAGCTGGTCTATGCCGACGAGGTCGGGCAGGCGCATCTGCGGCTGCGCTTCAAGTCAGGCGACGGCTCCATCGTCAACGGTATCGCGTTCCGTTCCGTCGGACAGAAGCTCGGCAGCGCCTTGACGCAAAATCGCGGCCAGCAATTGCACGTGGCGGGCTCTCTTGCGGTCGACCGTTGGCAAGGCACCGAACGTGTGCAATTCCGTGTGCTCGACGTCGCGGTGCCGGATCAGGGCCCGACGGTGATCCGATAAGAAACGTTGGGAGAGGACATGGCAGGACAGGTTGAAGGCAAGGTCGCGCTGGTGACCGGCGGCGCATCGGGTATCGGCGAGGCCATCGTCGAACTGTTCGCGCAGGAAGGCGCGACGGTCGTTGCGACCGATATCGACAAGTTGAGGGGACCGGAGCTCGCAGCCCGGCTCAAGAAGGCTGGTCGCGACGTGGTCTTTCTGCCGCAGGACGTCACCAGCGAGGAGCGCTGGATCGAGGTCATCGCTGACATCGGCAAGCGCTACGGCCGCCTCGACATTATGGTCTCGAATGCCGGCATCGGCATCGGGGCGCCTTCGATCGTCGAGATGTCGCTCGCCGACTGGCGCCGGCAAACGGCGATCAATATCGACGGCGTGTTCCTGTCGGTGAAGCACACCCTGCCGCTGATGCGCAAGCATGGCGGCGGCTCCATCATCATGATGTCGTCGCTGGCCGGCCTGCGTGGCGCGGCGACGCTCTCCGGCTACAGCGCCACCAAGGGCGCGGTCCGGCTGTTTGCCAAGTCGATCGCAATGGAATGTGCGCAGGTGAACGACGGCATCCGCGTCAACTCGGTGCATCCCGGCATCATCGACACGCCGATCTGGGGCAAGATCCCGACCGGCGCGACCGGCGCCGGTCAGAACGCGCCGATCGATCCGGAGGAACGGGCAAGGTTCGCCACGCCGCTCGGCCGCGCCGGACAGGCGATCGAGATCGCGCAAGGCGTGCTCTATCTCGCCTCCGACGCATCACGCTATGTGACCGGCACCGAGCTCGTGATCGACGGCGGCATGAACGCCGGCGGCGTCGTGCGGCAGCCTGCGAGCCGGTAGGAGCGAACTGTCGTAGCCCGCAGCGGAGCGACATGCGGGAAATGCGTCCCCGGGTATCGCTTTCGCTCACCCGGGCTACGCAGATCGCAATGACGGTTAGCCGCCTTGCCGTAACCGCGCCAGCACCTTGAGCCCGCCGTAACCGTCGGCGGGCAACAGGCCCATCTTGATCTGAAAATCCTTGATCGCCTTCATGGTGTCGTTGCCGACGCGGCCGTCGGTGCCGCCGGTGTCGAATCCGGCCTTGGTTAGCCGCGTCTGCATCTCCTGCACCTCGGCCAGCGTCAGCGCGCGCTCCGAGCCCGGGAAGGGCTGGATGAAGGGCGGCCCGCCGAGACAGCGGTCGCCGAGATGGCAGATCGCCAGCGCATAGTTCATCGACGGATTGTAGCTCTTCACCGAATTGAAATTCGGGCCGAGCAGAAAAGCGGGACCGCCGGTGACCGGGATCCAGAGCTGCGCCGACGCGTTCGGCTGCGGAAACGGCTGGCCGTCGGCGCGCGTCACGCCGGCGCTCGCCCAGGCCGCATAGGTGCGGCTGCCGCTGGTGCCGCCGCCGGGCGCGCGGACCTCGTAGCCCCAATGCTCGCCGCGGTGCCACTTGCCGCGATTGACGAGATATTTCGCGGTCGAACCGAGCGCGTCGTCGGGCCGGCCGAACGGCGAGACCTTGCCGTCGCCGTCATAGTCGAAGCCGACATTGAGCCAGACTTCCGGCATCCACTGCGAATGCCCCATCGCGCCGGCCCAGGAGCCGTTCATCTCCTCCGGCGTGCTCCAGCCGCGCTGCACGATCTTCATCGCGTTGATCAGCTCGGTTTCCCAATAGGCCTTGCGGCGCGGCTCGTTCCAGGCGAGCGCCGCCAGCGAGGGAAACACCGGCGTCATGTGGTTCTGCTGCACCAGCGGATCGCCATAGGCGGACTCGACGCCCCACAGCGCGAGCAGCGTGCCGCGCTCGACGCCGAAGTCGCGCTCGATCCGGCCGAACAGGGCGTCGTTCTTCTTCAGCGCCTCGCGGCCATGGATGATGCGCCAGTCCGAGACGCGGCGGTTGATGTACTGCCAGATCTGCTCGTGGAACTCCGGCTGGTTGCGCATCTGCCTGAACACGCTCATGTCGGGCTCGACCCGTCCCATGCAGCGAGTCCAGGTCGCCTCCGAGATGCCTTTTGCCAAGGCGCGGGCGCGGAAAGTGTCGCGCCACTGATCGAAGCCCGCCGGCGCGGCGGCCAGCGCGCCGAGCGGATGGGCGAGCGCGACACCAGCGGC
This sequence comes from Bradyrhizobium sp. BR2003, assembly GCF_009720285.1. Classification (NCBI taxonomy): domain Bacteria; kingdom Pseudomonadati; phylum Pseudomonadota; class Alphaproteobacteria; order Hyphomicrobiales; family Nitrobacteraceae; genus Bradyrhizobium; species Bradyrhizobium sp. BR2003. Next base: position 46,914 of record NZ_SMYJ01000012.1, on the reverse strand, counting down.
GAGTCCCGCCTTCAGGATGCAGCGGCGGGCAGGGGATCTCGGAGAATCAGGCTGTTTCATCGGGCCAGTGTAGCGGCGCCGATCGGGTGAGCCAAAAGCCACGCCGCCGCAGGAGCTAGCTATCCTGCAAATCTGTGGCGATTTTCGACAGCCATTGCCGGACGATCTGCTCCGATCTGGCGTCAAGGCCGGCGGCGAGCCGGCGCTCCTGGGCCTGCGCGATATGGCGGCATTTCTCCAGCAGCGCGGTTCCATGGCCGGTCAGGGTCCATTGCAGCACCCGGCCGTGGACGGGGTGAGGCGTCTTGCGGATCGCGCCGTCGCGCTCGAGGTTGCGGATGATCACGCTGACGGTCTGCGGCGTCAGCAGCGCGACGCGAGCCAGATCGGCGCCTGACAGGCCCGGATAGGCCTTCAGCATGGTGAGCACCACGAATTGCGGCGAGGTGACGCCGAGCTCGGCGAGCGCGCGCTCCATCGACAGCCGCGAGGCCGCGTGGGCCTGGCGCAGCAGATAGGCGAGATAGCCCTGCTCGCCGCGCTTGCCTTCGCCGGGCGGCGGAACGGAAGGGGCGAGCAGGACGTCGCCTGCGGTCGATCCTGCATTCGCTGCGGCCCTTCGGCCGGCGGCTTTTTCGATCGGACGCCGCCCGGCGGTGCCGGATTTGCCTCGTTTCTGCATTGCCGCCATGTTGCCTGCTGTCGCGTTTGCCGATGTCCGCATCTTGCCGATGATATCAGAGCTCTGATAATGTCTCAGCACACTGATAACATGAGGCCAGGCCAATGTCACATGCCCGTAAGGAATACACCGACTTCGAGAAGCTCGCGCCCGACGTCTTCGCCGCGGTGCGCGCACTCGGCCAGTTCGCGGCGAAGGCCGGCCTCGACAAGCAGCTGCTCGAGCTGGTCAAGCTGCGTGCCTCGCAGATCAACGGCTGTGCCTTCTGCGTGCAGTATCACATCCTGCAGGGCGAGAGCCTCGGCGTGCCCGCCGACAAGCTGAACCTCGTCGTGGTGTGGCGCGAGGCGCCGCAGTTCACGCCGCGCGAGCGCGCCGCGCTGGCCTGGGCCGAAGCGTTGACCACCTTGCCGAACGGCGTCAGCGACGAGGTCTATGCGCAGGCCACCGCCGAATTCTCCGAGCCGGAGCTGACTTACCTGACCTCGGCGATCGCATCGATCAACGTCTGGAACCGGTTCGGCGCCGCCTATCGCTGGACGCCGCCGCCGCGCCGGCAGCGTGAGGACGCGGCCTCGTAACGTCGAGACGGATCAAACGGCAGCTGACAGGGAGGAAAACAATGACCTCGATGGCAATGACTCCATCTCTTGCATTCGCGCGGCCGCCGCGACCGGTCGCGCTGGCCGTGATCGCGGGACTGGCCTGCGCCTTCGTGATCGGCAAGGCACTGCCGACCCCGATGGACGCGATCTCCGCGGTGATCGCACCACTCTGTGCGAGTGCCAATGCGGCGTCGCCGCTCGACAGGGTCGAGGTCATCAGCTCGCACGCGCTGCCCAATGTGCCGGGCAAGCGCGTCACCGTGGTGCGCGTGTTCTATGGTCCCGGCGGCTTCACGCCTCCGCACCGCCATTCCGGTTCGGTGACGGCCTACATCACCAAGGGTGAAATCCGCTCCCAGCTCGGCGGCGGGCCGGTCGAGAGCTTCAAGGTCGGCCAGTCCTTCTTCGAGCCGCCGGGCTCGACCCACATGGTCTCGGCCAATGCGAGCACCACGGAGCCGGCGGAGCTGATCGCGGTGTTCGTGGCGGACGAGGGCGCGCAGCTGACCACGATGCTCGAATAACGATCGGTTGGGCGCTCGTTCTGCAAGACGTGCGCACTGGACCAGTTTGGTGCCCAGTTCGCGTGAAACTGGACCTTGCGCGCGACGGGGCGGGTCGATTGATTGCGCGGCAGCTCACGGCGTTTGCCGCCGACGAGGGACGAACCGATGATCAGTCTGAAGGGGCTCTCTGCCTTCCCGATAACGCCTTCGAACCGGGATGGACGGGTCGATGTGGGTGCGCTCCGCGCCTTGCTCGACCGCTTGATTGCGGCGAAGGTGGATTCGGTCGGGCTGCTCGGAAGTACCGGCTCATATCCGTATTTCAGCCGCGATGAGCGGCGGCGCGCCGTGCAGGCGGCCACCGCCTTGGCGGACGGCAACACACCAATACTGGTCGGCATCGGCGCACTGCGCACCGACGATGCGGTGCGGCTGGCCCAGGATGCGCGTGATGCGGGCGCGACGGCAGGCTTATTGGCGGCGGTTTCCTATACGCCGCTGACCGATGACGAGGTCTTTGAGCATTTTCAAACCGTAGCCCGCGAGAGCGGGTTGCCGATCTGCATCTATGACAATCCCGGAACGACCCACTTTCAATTCACGCCGGCTCTCATCGGCCGGCTCAGCCGGGTCGAGGGAATTGTCGCGGTGAAGAGTCCGGCGCTGGATGCTTCGACCGTGGCGGGCCATCTCAGGGAATTGCGGGCTGTCGTTCCTGACGGCGTTGCGTTGGGTTACAGCGCCGACTGGAATTGCACCGAGGCCCTGCTGGCGGGCGGAGATACCTGGTACAGCGTTGTCGCAGGAATCTTCCCGAAGGTCTGCGTGGACATCGTTCGCGCCGCGACGAGCGGCGATGCGGCCCGGGCGCGAGAGCTCAACGCGCGTCTGCAGCCGATCTGGGATTTGTTCAGGACATATTCCAGTCTGCGCGTCGTCTACGCACTTGCCAATCTCAGAGGGGTCTGTGCGGCCGAGCCTCCACGTCCGATATTGCCGCTCCCCGCGGACGCTCAGGGAAAGGTCAAGGAGACGCTGGCTGCGATGGAGATCGACTGATCGCAACCACGGCGCAAGGCGCTAGATGCCGGCGCGCGCCAACGGGTCGCGGCCGAACCGGTTGTCACCCTTCGATCCCGGCAGCACGCTCAGCGTTGCGACGAGCGCCAGATACGGGATCCAGTATTTGACGTGGAGCGCGGCGGCGAGGTGGGGAATGGCGAGGATCGTCAGCGCCCACCAGCCCGAGATGTTGAGATCATGCAGCCGCTTCACCAGGATCGCGGCGAACGGCCACAACGACAGCATGAGCAGCAAGCGCAGGACGGACAGGTCGTCGGCGGGCGGGCTGCCGTCGTAATACCGCGGACCAGGGTCGAGCCTTGCGCCGATGCGAATGACGAGCATGTCGACCAGGACGAGGCCGAAAAATCCCAGGCCGAATTCCTGCCGGCTGATGCGGCCTTTCACCGAAAGAAAGAACCAGCTGAAGGTCGAGAGCATGCTTGGTTATGGTCCAGCCTGAACGGGCATCTTATCCATAATTGCGTCCGACGGTTGAAGCGGGACAGGTTCCCGCGGATTGCTGCGTCCATCATGATCATTCAAGCTGGCAATTGTCGCCGTGACATGACGCGCATCGATGCGATTCCGAATGGAACCTGCGGCCGTCCCGTCAGCGGCATGGCTTCCATCGGCGCGCGAAATCGGCATAACGATCGCAGGGCGTGCTCGGCTTTCTGGGAGGCGTTCGATGCGATTGCCGGTATTTCTGTCGACGCTTCTTCTGATTCCTGCCGTGGCATGCGCCGAGGAACCTGCGACGAATGCGCCGGCGCTGTGGGGCAGCCCCACGGTCGACAACGGCGCCTGCTGCAAGACGCTTGGCGAGGTGCGCAGCAATATCGACCGGCTCGACCGCGAGATCGTGCGCCTGATGGCCGAGCGCGGCCGCTACGTCCATGAAGCCGCCCGCTTCAAGGCCAACCCGGCGCAAGTCGAGGCGCCCGAGCGCGCCGAGGCGGTGGTGAAGAAGGCAATGACGCTGGCCGAGCAGGATGGGCTGTCGCCCAAGGTCGCGGAGGCCGCCTATCGCGCGATGGTGCGCGCCTTCATCGATTATGAGCAGGGCATCTTCGCGGCCGCCGCGGCGCGCGGCGATGCGCCCTGGAAGAAATAGGCGGGCGCGGCTCACCATCCGGACCAATGACGCTACCGATGTGGCGCGGAGCTCCATGGTCCCGGGGCAAGCGGCGTTTGCACGATTTCGGAATAATGGAATTATGCCGCTGATTTGCCCGACGTGTCAAGTTGTCGGTCGCCGGCTCCTTTGCATGGGGTTGTTTTCGATATTTTGGCAGAGCGCCCCGATCCGGTGTCCATCCCGCATCAAGTGCGGACAGGCTTCGCTCGACAACGCGCTAGTTGCCGCCACCCTCCTGGGTGTCGATGCGATGCAGGACGTCGTCGGGCAGGGCGTGGGCCACGGCGGCCGCGGGTCCGGACTCCGGTCCGATCTCGCGGCCACGGCCGCGGATCAACCGCTCATAGGCCGACACCAGCGTGGTGTAGGGATTGACCCACAGCCAGCCGTCGCGCGTGAACAGCTGGACGTCGAAATGCAGATGCCGCGAGGTGCCGTTGGGGTGGTCGAGATAGTTCGAGACCACGCCGATCTTCTCGCCCTCGCTGACGCGGCGTCCGTTGAGCAGGCCGTCGGCATCCATCACTGACGGGTTCATGTGCATGTAGCGGAAGCGGACGTGCTCGGTGCGGGTGTTGACCTGCAATGTCGCGGCTTGCTGCTGCGCCGAGCGGATCACGATGCTGTCGCGCACCGCAACGACCGCCTGCTGCTTGGGATCGCAACCATCCTTGCTGTCGACCGGACATGCGCCAGGCCGGATGTCCTGGCCCTGATGGCCGTAGCCGCTGGCGCATTGGCCGACCTCGAAGCTGCGCGCCTCGCAGAAATTGTCCTGCCAGGGATACGCGTCGATCGCCGCGCCGGCCTTGCGCCTGGCGAAGGATTGCGAGTGCGCGAAGGCCGGCGCCTTATCGAGCGGAAAGCGGATCTGCGAATAGACGGTGAAGTCGGCGTGACCACCTTGTTGCCTGCGGCCGCCGCTGCCTGCGACGATGTCGCCGCTCGGGTGGTAGGCGAAGTCGGCGGATTGCGCGGCGGGCCGCTCGGCGATGTCGGAGGCGATGTCGCTGCGCGGCCGTGACGGCTGGCCGCCGGCGATGCGCAGGGCCTTCAGAAAGCGCTCGGCGACCGGATAGGCCTCGCGGCAGGCCAGCCGCTTCGGCCGCGGCGCGCTGTCGAGGCACTGGATCGACACGACATAGGGAATCCCGAAGCGGGTGAAGGCGTAGCGGACATAGCCCTCGCGAATGAAGCGGCGCAGGTCCGGGAACTGCGCGGTCAGCGTCTTGACCGGCTCGCCCTTGCCGCCGAGCCGGTCGGCGAGGTCGTAGACAAGGATCGAGCCGGAAATCTGCACCTCGACCGGCTTGGCAAATGTCCGCGGCGGCAGGCCGTCGCCGGGGTCGAGCGAGAACACGGCATCGTAGCCCGACGCACCGGCATGGAAGAAATCGACCGCGCGGAAGTCGGCCTGGTAGCGCGCGATCGACAGGCTGTCCGGCGCACCGTTTTGCCGCGCGTCGAGATAGTTGGCGGGGTCGAACGGCAGCAGCACCGGGATCGGGCTCTGCGCGATGCCGGGAAACAGCGGCGCTGTTACCGCGTTCAACTGCACCAGCGCAGGCGTCGCCCGCGGATCGGTGGCGGGAACGCGGCGTTGTCCGGCGAAAGTGAAGCCGGCGGCGACGGCCGGGCGGCTGCCGATCTCCTGCCGCAATTGGTCGAGCACGGCGCGCCATTCGACCCGCATGGCCGAGATCGATGGCGTTCGGAATTCGTCGGCATGGGCGCCGGGAAGAGGCGAGAGCAGGGCTGCCAGCCAGCAACTGACGAAGCTGACCACCTTCCTGTTCACTGCGCTCCCCGGGCTCATGTCTGACGCCCGAGAGACTAAAGCAAGTTCCGGAAAAGTGTGTAGCTGTTTTCGGTAAAGTTGATGCTTAACCAACAAGTTGAGGCGCGATGACGATTCATTTCAAATCCCACCGCGCCTCAGCGCTCAGTCCTTGGCGCGTTCGACGTAGGAACCGTCCTCGGTCATAACCACGATGCGGGTGCCCGTGGTGATGTGCGGCGGCACGCCGGTGCGCAGTCCGTTGGACAGCACGGCCGGCTTGTAGGACGAGGAGGCGGTCTGGCCCTTGGTCACGGGCTCGGTCTCGACCACTTCCAGCGTCACGCGCTGCGGCAGCTGGATCGCGACCGGGTTGCCCTCGTGCATCGAGAGCTTCACGGTCATGTTCTCCTGCAGATACGGCGCGGACGAGCCGACGATCTCCTTGGAGACCTGGACCTGGTCGTAGTTGTCGTTGTTCATGAAGTGGAAGCCGTCGCCATCTTCATAGAGGTAGTTGTAGTTGTGGTCCTCGACGGTGGCCTTCTCGACCTGGTCGGTGGTCTTGTAGCGCTCCGAGACCTTCACGCCGTCGCCGATGCGGCGCATTTCGATCTGGCTGACCGGGGTGCCCTTGCCGGGATGAATGTTCTCGGCGGAAAGGACCACATAGAGCTTGCCGTCCTGCTCGATGACGTTGCCCTTGCGGATGGAACTGGCGATGACTTTCAAAGGTGTTTTCCTGAATTTGAGAGCCTAGGGGCGCCAACCGGATCGGCTGCCCCTCGGCCATGGCGGCGATTTCGGGCTGCAACATACTGATTTGTCCCTGAGATGCCAGTCTTTTGCGGCCGAATTCGCAAGGTTGCCAACCGTCCAGGCCGCGCCAAGCGGCCCTGTTTTCGGGCCGGATCGGGCGTTTTCAGTGCGGTCCGGTTGTGCTCGGCAAAGCTCGCAGGACCCGAGAATGTCCCGGTTTTCAGATCGTAGAGGCAACGCCAGTCCTCGACCCTCGAGCCCCTTGATCGTATGGGCACGGTCAAAGATCCAGAATTGAAACAGCAGGCCATCGTCGCCCATGTCGCGCGCGTACTTCGGCTGGGGCGCATGGACAATGTGCGCGTCTTTCGACAAGAAGGGACCAGCCTTGCCGCGTGCCGCGGAGGCCGGGGCTGTGCGGGCTTATGAACTTGTGTGGAATCAATCGGTTGTGCAAGGCTCTTGAGTGCGGATGGCGGCTCGTTGACGCTGAATCCGCGAGGATGCTCTGGCGATGACAGCTCATGACCAGCCGTCGCCCTGGTGGGCGCCGCAGCGCTATGCCGACCGCAGGCCGTTCCTGCAGGCGCGGACCGCGATCACGCGGGCGGTGCGCGCCTGGTTCGAGGAGCAGGGATTTGCCGAGGTCGAGACCGCGATCCTGCAGATGTCGCCGGGCAACGAGACCCATCTGCACGCTCCCCGCACCGAGCTCAGGCAGGCCGATGGCTCACTTGCGCCGCGCTATCTGCGCACCTCGCCGGAGTTCGCCTGCAAGAAGCTGCTCGCGGCCGGCGAGCCGAAGATTTACGAGTTCGCGCGGGTGTTCCGCGACCGCGAGCGCGGCGACCTGCATTTGCCCGAATTCACCATGCTGGAATGGTACCGCGCCAATGCCGGCTATGACGCCATCATGGCCGACACGATCGTCGTGATCGCCCATGCGGCGCAGGCGACCGGGATTGGGCGGTTTTCCTTCCGCGGCAGGACGGCCGATCCGTTTGCGGAGCCGGAGTTGCTGACGGTCGCGGCAGCTTTCGAGCGCTTCGCCGGCGTCGACCTGTTGGCGACGATCACGGGCGGCGCGGGCGATCGCGAGGCGCTTGCGGCGGCTGCAGCAGCGCGGGTGCGGGTTGCAGATGACGACACCTGGTCCGATATCTTCAGCAAGGTGCTGGTCGAGCATGTCGAGCCCCAACTGGGGCAGGGCCGTCTGACGGTGCTGTTCGAATATCCCTCGCCAGAGGCCGCGCTGGCGCGCACCAAGGCCGGCGACCCTGATGTCGCCGAGCGTTTCGAGGTCTATGCCTGCGGCGTCGAGCTCGCCAATGGCTTCGGCGAGCTGACCGACGCGGCCGAGCAGCGCCATCGTTTCACCGCAGCGATGGACGAGAAGGCCCGCCGTTATGGCGAGCGCTATCCGCTCGACGATGACTTTCTTGCCGCGGTCGGACAGATGCCGGAAGCCAGCGGCGTCGCGCTCGGCTTCGACCGGCTGGTGATGCTGGCGAGCGGCGCGCCACGAATTGATCAGGTGGTCTGGACGCCGCCTGCGGGAGAGACATGAACAGGATCGATCCAAAACTGGCGGCGACGCTGCGACAGCCGCGCGAGCTGGTCGAGGCCGGGCTCGCGCCGGCCGCAGCACTTGCCGGGCTCGAGCGGGTCGCTGCGCGCTACGCGGTCGCGGTGACGCCGGAGCTCGCCGCGCTGATTGATCCGGCCGATCCTGCCGACCCGATCGCGCGGCAGTTCATCCCGAGCGCCGACGAACTCGTCGAGCAGCCGGGCGAGAACGCCGATCCGATCGGCGACGAGGCGCATTCGCCGGTCGCCGGAATCGTGCATCGCTATCCCGATAGGGTGTTGTTCAAGCTCGTCCATGTCTGCGCGGTGTATTGCCGGTTCTGTTTCCGGCGCGAAATGGTCGGGCCGGGAAAGGCCTCGGCCTTGTCAGATGACGCCTACCGCGCGGCGCTGGATTACATCCGCAGCCATCCGGAGATCTGGGAAGTCATCCTGACCGGCGGCGATCCCTTGATGCTGTCGCCGCGCAGGCTGACCGAGATCATGGCCGATCTCGCCGGGATCGATCATGTGAAGATCGTGCGCCTCCACACCCGGGTTCCGATCGCCGATCCGGGCCGTATCAATCCCGAGATGGTCGCGGCATTGCGGGTCGAAGGCGCGACGACCTGGATTGCGATCCACGCCAACCATCCGCGTGAGCTGAGCAACAATGCCCGCTCGGCGTGCGCGCGCCTTGCAGACGCCGGCATTCCCCTGGTGAGCCAGTCCGTCCTGCTGCGCGGCGTCAATGACGATGCTGCGACGCTCGAGGCGCTGATGCGCGGCTTCGTGGAGTGCCGGATCAAGCCTTATTATCTGCATCACGGCGACCTTGCGCCCGGCACTGCGCATTTGCGCACCACGATCGAAGCCGGGCAGGAATTGATGCGGGCGTTGCGCGGGCGTGTCTCCGGACTTTGTCAACCGGATTATGTGCTCGATATCCCCGGTGGCCACGGCAAGGCGCCGATCGGCCCGAGCTATTTGTCGCAGCCGGCTTCCCGCGAACGTGAAGGTCCGGTGGAACGGCGCTACCGTATCGTCGATTATTGCGGCGACGTTCATCTTTACCCGCCGCAATCCTGAGGCGGCGATGAGCGGGGCTGGGGACGGACGGCAGGAGCCGCCCGAGGACGAGGGCAGCCGCAGCATCGAAAATGCTGTGATGTTCGGCTTCTTCGTGGTGCTGGTCGCCGCGGGAATCTGGCTCCCTGGCACGATGGCCGATATACGGAAGGTACAGGATTGCGCAGCGCAGGGGCGACGCAACTGTGCTACCGTTGAGGTCCCGGAACGGGCGCGATAGGGTTGAGAAGCGGAGACGCGAGATGCGGAAGACAGTTTTGTTGATGGCTCTGATGATGGTTGCGGCCGGAGCGCCCCAGCTTGGAACGTCCAGCGCCTGGGCGCAGCAACAGGGCGGATCGTCCTCCGTGCAGAAGGGTTCGGGGGTGCCAGAGGCGCCGATCGGACATCGTCAGCCGCGCCGCGGCGACGTTCCCAGCGAAAAGAACATCAACGATCCGAATAGTCAGGCCAACAAGGAAGACGCGGCGCTCGACAAGAAGATCAAGAGCATCTGCCGTGGTTGCTAACCCACGTAGCTGACCGGCGAGGCGCGATATCCGCCCCGCCGGCAACGCTCAATCCGTTCGGCCGTGTCAGGCCGAACGCTCCTGCAGGCCGTCGCGCCGCACGCTGCGCCTTGCGTCGACGGCATCGGCCAGCTGTTTCAACACGTCAGCCGTTGTGCCGAGATCGATGCAGCCATCCGTGATGCTCTGGCCGTAGGTCAGCGGCTTGCCCGGCACGACGTCCTGGCGTCCCGCAACAAGATTGCTCTCGATCATCACGCCGATGATGCGCTGTTCGCCGCCTGCGACCTGGCGCGCGATGTCGGCAGCAACCGCCGGCTGGTTCTCCGGCTTCTTGCTGCTGTTGGCGTGGCTGGTGTCGATCATCAGCCGCGCTGCGACCCCGGCGCGACCGAGCTCGGTGGCGGCAGCATCGACGCTCGCGGCATCATAGTTCGGCGCCCGGCCGCCACGCAGGATGACGTGGCAGTCTTCGTTGCCGCTGGTGGCGGCGATCGCCGAGCGGCCGCCCTTGGTGACCGCCATGAAATGATGCGGATGCGAGGCCGACTTCACCGCGTCCGCCGCGATCCGCACGCCGCCGTCGGTGCTGTTCTTGAAGCCGACCGGGCAGGACAGGCCGGAAGCCAGCTCGCGATGGATCTGGCTCTCGGTGGTGCGCGCGCCGATCGCGGCCCAGGAGACCAGATCGGCGATGTATTGCGGCGTCGTCATGTCTAGAAATTCGGTGCCGGCCGGCAGGCCGAGATTGTTCACCGCCGACAGCACGTTGCGGGCGAGCCGCAGGCCCTTGTTGATGTCGAAGCTGCCGTCGAGATCGGGATCGTTGATCAGCCCCTTCCAGCCGACGGTGGTGCGCGGCTTCTCGAAATAGACCCGCATCACGATCTCGAGGCGGTCGGCGAGCTGTTCGCGCAGGCTGGCGAGGCGCTCGGCGTAATCGACGGCCGCCGCGGGATCGTGGATGGAGCAGGGGCCGACGACGACCAGCAGACGGTCATCGGTGCCGTTCAGGATCGCGTGGACGGCGTTGCGGGCGCCCATCACCACCCGGGTCGCCGTCAGGGTGCGCGGGACCTCCCGCATCACCTCTTCGGGCGTACTGAGCTCTTTCAATTCCTTGATGCGAAGATCGTCTGTCGTACTCAACACGGCTGGCTCCTTTGGAGTTCGGGACCTGCCGGCACACAAAAAAGCCGCCAGGTCTGGCGGCTTGTTTTGGACGTTTGCTGCAATTCTTCAGATTGAGCGCGATCCTCCTGCCGCCAGCGAGCTGTCGTAGCTAAAGTACCAAAAATAGCTGGTGGCGACGGTGATCATGGGGCGGCTCTATAGCGCAGGGATTTGGGGCTGTCACCCCCCAAATGCAAGCCCCCGCGGTTCGGCGTCAGGTGTTGCGTGCCGCCAACGCCATGCCGATCAGGGTCGCCCCGCCGAACATCAGATTGAGGCCGACGAGGAGGCCGATCGCCCATCCCGCGGACTCCGGCAAGCCGGCGATGACGAAGAAGGCGATCACGATGTCCATCAGGCCGGCGATCAGCAGCCAGGACCAGCGTCCCGACAATTGGCGGCGGTGCTCCAGCGCGTACATGACGGTGGCGACGCCTTCGGCGACGAAATAGGCGCCGACCACGATGGTCAGCGTCAGCACGCCCTGCATCGGACGGGCGAGCAGCACCATGCCGGCCAGCACGGCGAGCGCGGCCGAAATCAGCGACCACCAGAAGCCCGGCATGTTGCGCGCCCAGAACGTCACGATCAGCCCGCCGATGCCTGAGATCAGGAACATCCAGCCGAGGAAGATGGTGACGGCAAGGCTCGCGAATGTCGGCACGATCATCGCAGCGATGCCGAGGATCACGAGCAGGATGCCTTCGAACAGGAACGCCTTCCAGTGCGCCTTGACCGCGGCTTGCATTTCCGATCGCAGCTTGTCGAGGTCGTTGGACAGGGTCATCGCGGCTCTTCGGATCTGCGAACGTAAAGGCTGCGCGCGCGTGCGGGCGTTATCCTAACTCTGGCTCGGTGCGGAGGGAAAGCCCTCCGAGGCGGTCCGCATCCGGTTGCGGCCGAGGAAGTAGACCGCGGTGGTCGCGATCAGCAGCGCCAGTCCGATCAGGATCGAGGTGAAGCCGATCGGGACCAGGATGAACGACGCATTGCGCTCGGGATTCACGTACCAATGATGCAGCGAGGTGAGCAGGAAGGAGACGCCGGCAAAGCCGGCGCCGCCGCCGATCAGCAACAGCGCCCACATCCGTCGCAGCTGGCTCAGCCGCTCGCGCGCAACGTCGGTGCGCGGCGCATGATGCTTGCCGAGGCGTCGCACCAGGCGGATTGCAAAGCCGATCGAGGAGAAGCCGATCAGCACGCTGGCCGAGCCGAGCAGCAGCCGTGTGGTCGAGCCGAGGTCGGGGATGCGCTGGAGCGCGAGCAGCGGAAAATCGAACGCCGCGTGCAGGGCGACCGGTGCGACCAGCACCAGGGCCCAGTTCGTGATGCGCGCCCAGTCGCGGTGACCCCGGTAGGCGCCGAGCGCGCCGCCGGAGCGCGCGATCGCAAGATAGGCGCCGGCGATGATACCAAGCGCGCCGTGGAACGGCACCGTGAGCACGCTGCGCAACGCCGCGAGCGCGCGCCACATGTCCTTGTGCTGGACCAGATAGGCGAGGTTCTCATAGGCGGCAAATCCAAGTCCGGCGGCCGCGCCATAGACCACCGTATCCATCGGATCGGCGAAGGCGCGGCGCCGCGTCGAAATCGCGATGATGACGAGAACCTTGACGATCTCCTCCGGTGCAGCGACCCCGAAAGCTGCGCGCACCGCCTGCGTCGCCCAGGGATTGTCGGGAATGGCGAGCAGCGCATTGAAGGGAATTCGCGCGAGGCCGAGCAGCGAGATGCTCGCCGCGCCGAGCACGAAGGCGAGCCATACCTGAACCGGCGGTCCGGGGCGCTCGTCGGCGGCGATGACGAGCCATAACACCAGCAATGCGGGGGCAATGGCGGCGGCGCCGATGACGGTTGGAAGCGACTCAAGCAACAACATGAGCCGGACGGGCCCCTTTGATGGCATCAAAGCGATGCGTGCCGAAGAAATGGCAGCAAGTTCAGCGGATTGCAAATCGGTCTGATGCCGTTCTCGTGACCAATATGCCACGGTGCCTTACGAAAGCGGGTTGGAACGGTGCCGTTGCGGGCCTTGATCGGCTCAAGGCCGAGGGCGGCACCCGGACAGGTTCCTGAGCGGCGGCAGTCCGTGGCGTTCCATGCGCAGGAGCTTTGTCGGCCCGACGAATGGATAGGATCGCGACCTGTGGGGCCGATCAGCTTTCGGCACCGCGTCCCCTTCGTTGGGTTATAATGCCGTGGGCAAGGCGACTGATCCGGTAAAAGCCAGAGATGCTTTCGATTGATTCTGCTGTGATCGTTCTTGCCGTGATCGCGCTGTTTGCGGCGTTTGTAAACGGCGCGCTTGGTTACGGGTTTTCCTCGCTCACGGTGCCGGTCGCGCTCGTCTTCTACACCAACCGCGTCCTCAATCCTGCGGTGGTGATCGTCGAAGTGTTCGTCAATCTGTATGTTCTGTGCATCAACCTGAGCGGTGTTCCGGCCGTGTGGCGGCGCGTGCTGCCTATTCTCATCGGCATGCTGCCCGGCATCGCGGTCGGAGCCTTTGCGCTGACGTCGCTTCAGCCCGGCTGGACCAAATTCGCCACCTACTCGATCATTCTGCCGCTCATTCTGCTGCAGGCGGCCGGTTGGCGGAGGCCGATCCAGTCGCAATGGCTGGTCGGTTTGCCTTTTGGAACGATGCTCGGGGTCTTGTACTCGGTCACGACCATTTCGGGCCCGCCGCTGGCGATCCTTTTCAACAATCAGGGCCTCGTCAAAGATGAGTTCCGGGCCGGCCTTGCACTGGTTCGGGTGACGGAGTCCAGCCTGACTGCAATCGCCTACTACAAGCTCGGTCTGTTCATCGACGAGAGCCGGAGCATCCTGCTCGTGCTCGTTCCCTGCGTTGTCCTCGGCATACCGCTCGGTGCCTGGCTGATCCGGCGGCTGGACGCCGAGACGTTTCGCCGGATCTGCATGAGCTTCGATGCGTGGGTCGTGGGATTCGGCCTGTCGCGCGTGTTGATCGAAGTGAAGCTGATGGAAAGCCCGTGGGCCTACAGCGTCATGGCCGGCACGATCCTGATCGACGTCTGCTTGCTGTACGTCTTCTTCACCGCGAGGAGAGGCACCGTGCAGAACTCGCACGCCCTCGCTTCGCTGAAATCCGGCAACCGGGGCGGTCCGACCTGAAGGTGCTCTAGCCTGCGAGCAGGCGCCGGCAGGTTTCGACAAACACCTCGGCCCCCGTGACGATATCGGCGTCGTCGGTGTTCTCGCTCCAGTGATGGCTGATCCCGCCGATCGACGGCACGAACAGCATCGCCGCCGGCATGATGGTGGCGAGGACCTGGGCGTCATGGCCGGCGCCGCTCGGCATGCGGATCGATTTGCCGCCGGCGCAGGCTGCGCTCGCGGCTTCGATCGCATCCTGGAATGCGGGCGTCATCATCGCGGGCACCCCGGTGCGGATGCGCTCAACCTTCACGCCGCAGCGGCCCCGAGCGGTGGCCTCGGCCGCCAGGCGATGCAGCTGCTGTTCGAGGCGAGCGATCACCTCGGGATTGTCGTCGCGAATCTGGAACAGCATGTCGGCCTGGCCGGGGATGATGCTCGGCGCGCCCGGGTCCAGCGTGATGCGGCCGGTGGTCCACACCGTGCGCGGTCCCGACAGGGCAGGGAAGCTGTCGTCGACCGCGACGCAGAACCGCGCCAGCGCCAGGCCGGCGTCCCTGCGCACCGCCATCCGCGTGGTGCCGGCATGGTTCTGCTCGCCGGTGAACGTGATGCGATACTGCCAGATGCCGACGATCGAGGTGACGACGCCGATCTTGAGCCCGCTGCTTTCCAGCGTGTCGCCTTGCTCGATATGCGCTTCGAGATAGCCGATGTGGCGGCCGGCCTCGGCGTTGAGGCGCGGGCGGCCGGCGAAGCCTGCGTCGCGCAATGCATCGCGCATGGTGCGATCGCTGGAGCGGTCGCGGGCTGCATCGATGTCGGCTTCGGTCACCGCGCCGACAAACGACCGGCTGCCCAGGAAACTGCCGAAATGTCCTTCCTCGTCGCACCACGCGGCGACCTCGACCGCGCCGTTTGCGTCCGGATCGGTATTGATGACGCGCGCCGCCTCCAGCGCATAGATCACGCCGAGCGGCCCATCGAGCCAGCCCGCATGGTTCTGGCTTTCCAGATGCGAGCCGGCGAGCAGCTTTGGTCCCGCCTTTGCGCTGGAGCCGAGCACATTGCCGATGCCGTCGATCGTCGCGGTGAGATTGGCGTCGGGCAAACGCGCCGCGAGCCAGTCGAGCGAGCGCAGATGCGGTTCGGAGAATGTCGGCTTGTGCACGCCGGTCTTGTAGGCGCCGATCGCGCGCAGCGCATTGAGATCTGCGAGCACGCGCTTGCCGTCGAAGCGACCGTTGATGCCTGGCATGATTGGACTCCGGATTGCCGTCTTGATTTACGCCTTGATCTACGCCTTGGCGCCTCAATCCCGTCTTGATGCCGTCGTGGTTGGGTGCGACGGAACAATCAGGGCAAACGATTTCTTAGCGGTTCTGCTCTTAGGTCGCAGTACGAATAGCGTGAGAGTGTGATCATGTCTGCATTCCGGAACTGGGCTCGCAAGGCCGCTGTGCTGTTTCTTCCGATCGCGCTCGGCGCCTGCGCGCAGGTTTCTCAGCAATACAGCGTGACCACGCCGCCGCCGGGGACAGGTCCGCTGGCCTGGGACGGTGCCGGACAGGACCCCAATCTTCCGCAGCCGCGGCGCCATGCGCGGAATGCGTCGCCCGCAGTAGCGGACACATCGCCTGCGCAACTGTCTGAAACGGACGCCGACGACAGGCTGGCGCGCAAGCTCGTGATCTGCAGCACCTGCATCAAGCAGACGCAGGCGGCGCAGCCGAATAATCGTCAGGACGTCGCCAGCAATCACTAGCGCCGGCGCTGAGCGCCGTTGCCGGACATCCAGCCGGCTCGCAGGCCTTAGTTAGGCCACGATGTCGGTCGATGCGCAGGCCCATGTCGATCCGAAGGTTCATCGTTCCCGCCGTCGTCGTCGCGCTTGCCGCCGCAATCCTGATTCACGTCGGCGGTTCGCGGGCCCATGCGCATGTGCCGACGCATTGCGGCTTCTGGACCTCGATCGAGGCCGGACTGTCCTGCAGGTGATCTCCAGGTGACCTGCAGCATGACCTGCAACCCGGGAAAAGCGTTCTGAACGCTTGCCCGCCCGGCCAATCGCCACTATACGTTCGCCCGTCGCGGCTTGAGGGCTGTGGCCAGTCCGGCGCATCTCACGTCTAACGTATTGATTTGCCGGGAGTTTTGCTCCCTTCGTCTATCGGTTAGGACGCCACCCTTTCACGGTGGAGAGAGCGGTTCGATTCCGCTAGGGAGCGCCATCACGGCCGAACTGAAGACTCCACAAAATCAGACTGTTAAGCGTCCAGATTGTCATTTTCGGCGCATCGCCCAGTCGATCTCGCGACGACAGTTCTATCAGCGACTACGGGAAGTGATCGCCCAAGCGCGGCGATCGCCGCGCCTGGGGAACTGCTTCTTGATTGGGCTTACGATCGCGATCGGCGCCGCTCGGAACATGACGTCAGGTTCGGCCTGCTGCGCGATTGCGAGAATTGCCAGATCAATCTCGCCTGGCCCCATCCCCCACAAACGATCGACTTGGCGTTCGCGTTGCCGCGCGGGGCTCGTCACCAAACGGAGAAGGCAAAGGTCGCTTCATCAATCGAGTTCGGCGCCAGGACCGCGTTCTTGATGAGCGACGATGTGAGTATCGCGCGAACGCTGGCGGGCATTTACGGCAACGACGTCACATGTCAGCCAAGTCAGCCAGGATGTCACTCGCGAAGTCCTAACCGACTTCGAAACCCAGATTTGCAACGGCGCCGTGCCGCGCTGGCAGATGTGAACAATCCCGAGATCGCTGCAATCCGCCGCTCTTTCGCAACCCTTTGTAAAGCCAACGGCGATACGGCTGGGCGGGGATGATGTGATGGTTCCAGGGACCAGGAAGCGCGAAACGCGCAAATCGCTGCGGCAATCCGGCTGGATCACGCTCGACGGCGGATTCGCCGCGCGGCCCTGCGTGGTCGAGGACATGTCCTCGTCGGGCGCCAAGATCACGGTCCAGGACAACAACACGCTCCCGGCCAAGCTGCGGCTGGCGTTCTCGCGCGACGCCCGCACCGGGCGCGCCTGCGAAGTGGTGTGGCGCGAGGGCAGGACGTTCGGCGTCAAGTTCGTGCGGTAGAGCATGATCCGGAACAGTGGATCCGGTTTTCCCTCGCGACAAACGCGGAACGCGTTTGCGCGGAGATCATGCTCAAGAAAGAAGCTAGCTCATGCTGCGTTCGTCCCCATCGCATCATGAGCTGGCCTCATCCGGTGGCGCAGGATAAAAGGCCGGATGCGCAAGACCTGCTTCATCATCGCCATCCTGCTACCCGCCGCCGCGCTCGCGCAGCAGCGCGACCGCCGCAATTTTCAGACGCTCCCCGACGCCGGCAAAACCTTGCCGTCGAAATCCGCGACGCGGAGCAATCCTTGCGCATCGTACGGGCCGGGCTTCGTCAAGGTCGAGGGCTCCGACACCTGCGTGAAGCTCGGCGGCGGCATCAGCGTCGATGGTGGGATGTCCGGCCGCGGACGGTGAGCGGCTTGCCGCCCGCGCTCACGACATCGGCGGCGCGATGAAGCGCACGAAGGCCGGCCGCCCCGCGATCTCACCGAACCAGCGTTCGAGATTGGGTAGCTTCGGCTTGGTGACGCCCTCGACGCCGAGCCAGCGCCGCGCAAAGGCGCCGAGCGCGATGTCGGCGATCGTGAAATGGTCGCCCTCGATGAAGCGGCGCCCTGCGAGCTGCGCCTCGACGACGCGCCACACCGCGCCCTCGGCATCGGCGTCCTTCTGGAGCTGGACCATGTCGCGCTTCTCCGGCGGCGTGCGCACCAGGCCCCAGAACACCGGCCGGTCGACCGGCTGCAGCGTCGACAGCGTCCAGTCAAGCCAGCGGTCGACGGCGGCGCGCGCCTTCGGCGCTTGCGGATAGAGCGGCGCGCCCTGGCCATAGGCCATGCAGAGATAGCGCATCACCGAATTGGATTCCCATAGCACATAGTCGCCGTCGGCCAGCGTCGGGACGCGGCCATTCGGATTCATCGCGAGATAGTCGGGCTGATCGTTCTTGCCGAACTGCATGCCGGCATCGATGCGCTGATAGGGGAGGTCGAGCTCGGCGAGACACCAGAGCACCTTCTGCACGTTGACCGAATTGGCCCGGCCCCAGATCGTCAGTTGCGGCTTGCTGTCCATCACGCGTTTCTTCCCGCTGTTGTGCTTTGCGCGCGTTCATAGCCGAAGCGTCGGGGAAAAGCGCGGGGTGAATTGTGCCGAGAGCAAAAAAAGGAGGCTCCACCGCATTGCGGCAGAGCCTCGCTGATACGTACACATCAAATCGCGGTCAGTGACCGAACAGCAACCACAGCACGATGATCACCGGAATTGGCACGCCCAACAGCCAAAGCAAAATTCCTTTTCCCATCTCGTTGCCTCCTCGCATCCTTTCTGTGAGGAGGCAACGTCGACGGTTGCGGCACGTTCCTCGCAATTGCTCCGCGCTTCAGCGATGCAGAAGCGCGCAGAGGAACGGGCGCGCAGGCACCGCGTTTACCAGTGGCCGGTGTTCGGCATCGACGCCCACGGTTCGGCGGGGGCCTTCGGCTCGCCCTTTTGCAGGATCTCGATCGAGTGCAGGTCGGGCGAACGCACGAACGCCATGTTGCCGTCGCGCGGCGGCCGATTGATGGTGACGCCCATCTTCATCAGCTTCTCGCAGGTCGCGTAGATGTCGTCGACCTCGTAGGCGAGATGGCCGAAATGGCGGTCTTCGCCGTATTTCTCCTCGTCCCAATTGTAGGTCAGTTCGACCAGCGGCGCGCCGCGGGTTTGCGGCAGGGACTTGAGCAGATGGAGGTCTTCCTCCGCGCAGAGAAACACCAGCGTGAAGCGGCCCTTCTCATTGTCGATGCGGCGCACTTCCTTCAGTCCCAGCGCGTCCTGATAGAATTTCATCGCGACATCGAGATTGCGGACGCGCAGCATGGTGTGCAGATAGCGCATTTTCTTATCCTCCTGCGGATTCAGAGATTTTGTTTGGGCTCGGCCGAGACGGGGCAAGAAATAGCAGCAAAACGCGGCGCGGGGCAGGGGTTTGCGCGGCTTTTGCCGACCGCATTTCGCCTTTGCATGCTCACGCCTTCGCGAGCGCTGGCTCCCGTTGCGCCGCGCGATCACGCAGCCAGATATGCGCTTGCGCAGCAGCAGATACGAGAAAGCCCCGCCCGGGAAATATCCGGGACAGGGCTTTCGTGGTCGAGCCTTGGAGGCACCGCGCCTCTATCTCACCGATTGCCGATAAGGCCAATCAAGGACACGCGAGGTTGGACGTCCTCTAAAGCGCAAAACCCCGCGAGCGGGCTCGCGAGGTCTGATGCCGACCGGCCTTGGGGAGATCGTGCCGGCAACCGCGCATACAACGTCGCTGCGCGCGGAAAGTTCCTGGGGTCCGGAAAATAGAAAGCCCCGCAGGCTGGATGCGGGGCTTTCCCAGCTGACGGACTGGGGATCTCTCAGGGCGTGAGCCGTCAACTGTCGGACATCAAACTTAAGGTTGAATTTGTAAAATGCAACAGCGCCGCGTAGACGGAGTATGTTCGTCCCACAGCGCTGCGCCGGATGCTGGGCCCTGAAATCCCCCAGCGCCCTTTATGTCTGCGCGCCGTGCAAAAGGTTCAAAGAAGGACCCCGCGAGGCGGATTCGCGGGGTCCTTCCAAAGCCCACAGGGCGGTGAGCTGTCGGCACCACGCGTGATTTGCCGTTGCGTTGTTCAATGCGGCTTCGGCCGACCGGGCGCCAGCTGGCCGACCGGCTTCAGGAACGTCCAGGTTTCCAATCGGGCTGCGGCTCTTACGATCTTCCGAGCTGCGTCTTGCCGCGGAACAGGGCGCACACGGGCGCCTCCAGAAACAAAACCCCGCCAGTTACCGAAGTAAGCTGACGGGGCTTGTTGAGCTGATATTTCCGGTGGATTTCTCCCTCGTTGTACCGCTCGTGAAATGAACGGCGGAACGAGAGACTCGTTCCTTCCTTTTTTGAAGGTCGCCTGCTTTTTTTGAAGATCGCTTTTTTCGAGGTCGCAGCTCCCTGGACGTTCGGTCGCGGGAACCTACTTTTTTGTGTCGTCCCTTTTTGCCGCGCCCTTTGCGGTGTCCTTCATCCCGGACTTGTTGGCCCGCTTCACGTCCATCCCCGTGGTGTCCATCGCGCCGCTCTGAGTGGCTCCATTGGTGTTTTCAGGTCGTTCCATGCCGCTCTGCGGCGCGGGACCCGTATCCTGCGCAAAGGCCGCGCCGGCTATCAGGGTGAGGACGGTGACCGCGATCAGCTTGCACATGGGGGGCCTCCTGGCGTCACCAGGATGACCCGCGCGCAGTCGAGAGGTTCCTGTCGGCTGGCGCCGCTCTTACACCTTGATGTCGAGAATGGTCTCGACCGCTTCGCGGTCGGCCTGGTTCTTCGCGGCGAAGACATCCAGCACATCCTCATTGATGATGCGCGGCTGCTCCTTCGCCGTCTGGTCGACGACGAGCTGCACTCTGGCTTGCGTCACTTCGACAGGTACGGGGTATACGAGCATGGCTCTCTCCCTCCGGAGGATCGAACCTTCTCAGGGCTTTCTTAACGATTTGTAAGCGCCCGGGGCCGCCTTTGCGCCGATTCGGAGAGGCGGACGGTATCGGCCTGCTCGCACGCCGGCCGGATTGGAGCCATACTGCGGACCCCCAGGACCGGGCGGCGCGATCGATGAAGAACGGGCTCTATTCGATCCATATCCACATGACCGACGGCGTGAGAGGCCGCGACAGCGGCATCCTGATCCTGCGCGACGGTCTCTTGATCGGCGGCGGGCCATATTTCTGGTCGATCGGGGCCTACACGGTCGGCGAGGGCACCTGGAAGGGACATCTCAGCACCAACCAGCATTCGCCGTTCGCCGACCCGTTCACCCGTCCGCTGTTCGCCGGACAGGAAGTGACGAGCGGGTTCTCCGGCACGTTCAGCGGTGACGAGGCCGAAGTGTTCGGAACCGTGCTGGTTGGAACCCGCAGCCTGGGTTTCCGGGCCACCCTGAAATGGCTCGCCGATGCCTGAATGCGCGCACGCGGCGCGAGGCTGTGGACGAGGGCGCAGCAAGATCCGCATTTCGTTGGGGAATTGGACCTACTGGCGCAGTGAATTTGCTGCGGACAAGCAGGGGATATCGCGGTGAATCCCGCTGCGGCCACCGATCGCGACATCCCGAACAAGGCATTACCCCGCCACCGCTAACCTTACCCAGTTAGGTTAAGCGCAGCATCGAGTTGTCACTACCTGCGATTGCGATTGGGATGGCTACGGGTGACAGCCATGATGCCATCGTTCCACAGTGCGGATCGACCGACCCACCGACGCGTGATGGTGGTGGGCCTACTGTTCTGTTCGGTCTTTGTCGCGATCAGCTTCTGGTTTCGGCCGCAGCCGGAGAACGGCAGGGCGCTTGTGAAGGCGGACCGGCTGGTGCGGACGGCGGGAGAGGCTCGGAAGGCAAACTGAACACGGCGAGCCGGGGGAGCGGCAAGGTGAGACGAGCCGCCGGCGCTCAGTCCGGCAGCTTCCCGTTCGGATGCTTGTGATACATCGCGATGCCGATGAAACCGGCAAAGCCCATCACGTTAAGCAGCAGTTCCATCCATGCCGGCATCGATGCCAACCTCGTTCATTGCCAAGCTAATCATTGAGGTTGTATTTTTGTTCCGGCGCTAACCGATGGTAGCTTTGCGCTATCGCATGGCTGGCGCGTTTTCGAGCGACCCGATCGGAACGGAAAACGCTCGAGGGAACCGGAACCTGCGTGGCGGCAACCATCGCACAGCGGCACCGGAAACAGCCATAAGCCCGGAGCGCACCGCTCCGGACTTTCTCACTTGCGCCTCATGGCGCAATCGCGGGTGCCCCGACCATGAGCGCGGTCGCCCGGCAGGGCATCAAACGGTCTCGTTAAGCGGTCTTGCGTTGAAACCCGCTCCAGGCATTGCCTAGCGTGTTGTCGTAATATTCCTGGCGATCGCGCTCGAACTTCTGCTGCGTGGCCCTGAAGCTGGCAACGCGTGCGACGATCTCCTCGCGCTCGCGCGCGACGCGGTCTTCCTGATCGGTCATTGCCCATCCTCCTGGCCGTGGTCCTGTCCCGGGCGCATTGGCGTCGGCGAATTGGGCGTCAATGCGGAGCAGCCAGTGCAGGAATGTGATGATGCTGAGGCGGCGGAAGAGCGACGAAGCGGATGCGCCGAAGCAGGTGGTCGCAAGCAGCTGCGAGCAAGGCACCCTGACCGCAGCCGACCGCTCGCGCAACGGTTGAGCGCGCAACCGGTCGCGCCGTGCTATAGTCGCCGCGGCCAACCGGATTGTCTTCAGTGATCGCAAAAGATTTGCGCAGCGGCGTCGAGCTGCTCGGCGACATGATTGCCGAGGCGTCGTCCATCGTGCCGTTCACCGGGGCGGGCATCTCCACCGAATGCGGCATTCCCGATTTCCGCTCGCCCGGCGGGCTGTGGACGCGCAACCGGCCGATTCCGTTCGACGAGTTCGTCGCCAGCCAGGACGCGCGCAACGAGTCCTGGCGCCGCCGCTTTGCGATGGAACAGACCTTTGCGGCGGCCAAACCCGGCCGCGGGCATCGCGCGCTTGCGTCGCTCTACCGGGCCGGCAAGGTTCCCGGCATCATCACGCAAAACATCGACAACCTGCATCAGGCGTCGGGCTTCAAGGCCGACGACGTGATCGAGCTGCACGGCAACACGACCTATGGCCGCTGCATCGGCTGCGGCAAGGACTACGAACTGTCGTGGGTGAAGCAGCAGTTCGACAAGACGGGCAGTGCGCCCGACTGCGCGGACTGCGGCGATCCGGTGAAGACCGCGACGATCTCGTTCGGGCAATCGATGCCCGAGGATGCGATGCGCCGCGCGGCGGAACTCTCCAGGCAGTGCGACCTGTTTCTGGCGATCGGCTCATCGCTTGTGGTGTGGCCCGCCGCGGGCTTTCCGATGATGGCGAAGGAGAGCGGCGCGCGGCTCGTGATCATCAACAACGAGCCGACCGATCAGGACGACATCGCCGATCTGGTGATCCGCCACGACATCGGCGACACGCTTGGTCCTTTCGTAGGCAATTGATGCCCGATTGATTCGCGGCTGTGCAAGCCTGTTCATAGTTCCCGCAAGAATCGTTTTTTAGCTATGCCCCGCAAGCGGGAGTGTTATCTTTTGGTTGAGAGATTCGCGCCGCGTCCAAATCAGTCCGAGTGAGTTGGTCATGGGGAGCAGCGTGTACAGGGTGCGCCGCAACGACGGCGATCTGCATTTGATGTGTGGGGTCCGGGGTCATGGGGTCGGACGGATTTGAGTCCAAGAAGCTCGGCGGACCGCCGATGGGCGGAGTTGGGCAGAGCAGGATTGCACAAGGCGAGTATGGCGCGAGCGCGTCGCGCGATCCGGCGATCGATGCCTTCTCCGGTCTCGGCGACACTGCGGCCAACCTCGTCGAGGTTTCCGGCGTCATCAAATGGTTCGACGCCTCGAAGGGATACGGCTTCATCGTCCCCGACAATGGCTGGCCCGACATCCTCCTGCATGTGACCGTGCTGCGGCGCGACGGCTATCAGACCGCCTATGAGGGCGCGCGGCTGGTCGTCGAATGCGTGCAGCGTGCGAAGGGCTACCAGGCTTTCCGCATCGTCTCGATGGACGAATCGACGGCGATCCATCCGGCTCAGATGCTGCCGCCGCGCACCCATGTCACGGTAACCGCAACCAGCGGGCTCGAGCGCGCGCAGGTCAAGTGGTTCAACCGGCTGCGCGGCTTCGGCTTCGTGACCTGCGGCGAGGGCACGCCCGACATCTTCGTGCACATGGAGACGCTGCGCCGCTTCGGTATGACCGAACTGCGCCCCGGCCAGTATGTGCTGGTGCGGTTTGGGCCCGGCTCCAAGGGTATGATGGCCGCCGAGATCCACCCGGAGACCGGTCCGTCGGCGCTGTCGTCGCATTAGCGGCTGAACGGACTCCCTGACGCAAACGTGAGCCGCCGGCGAGCCGTCTCGGCTCTGGCATTTGCCGCAATCGTCGGGTTAGGGTCCGCCGGAAAATCGTCTCCGGTGGTGAGTATTTGTCGATGAATTTCGTTCGCAGAGTTGGGCGCCATCGTTCGTGGCTGATGGCCTGCCTCGTGATCATGTTCGGCGCATTGCTGGCTCCGGCCGCGCAGGCCGCCAGCGTCCAGCCGCTCGAGATCGTCACCAAGTCCGGCGTGCATGTCTTCTCGGTCGAAATGGCGACCACCGAGCAGGAGAAGGAGACCGGCCTGATGTACCGGAAGGAGCTCGCGGACGGCAAAGGCATGCTGTTCGACTTCTCGCCGGAGCAGGAAGTGTCGATGTGGATGAAGAACACCTACATCTCGCTCGACATGATCTTCATCCGCGCCGACGGGCGCATCCTGCGGATCGCCGAAAACACCGAGCCGCTTTCGACCAGGATCATTCCGTCGCGCGGGCTCGCCAAGGGCGTGCTCGAGGTGATTGCCGGGACCGCGCAGAAATACGGCATCCAGCCCGGCGACCGGGTCGCCCATCCGCTGTTTGGCGGCCGTTAGCATCCGGTTTTGATGCGATTTCCGGACGGAAACCGGTGCCGGATTCGCCGCACGAAGACCCGATCCGTGCCTTGCTGGCGATGACCGAAGCGTGTATCCACGGGGCTTCTCGGAAATGTCGGGGTATAGCGCAGCCTGGTAGCGCGGCAGTTTTGGGTACTGCAGGTCGTTGGTTCGAATCCAGCTGCCCCGACCATCTAATCCCTTGAAACTGCCTATACATTTTTTCTCCGTTTTGACGATTGCGGCGCCCGCGCCACCTCGGGGAAGCACCGGGGAAGCACGGTCGCGGTTTTGGAGCGTCCTTGGGTAATGGGGTGCGCCTCGCATCGCACCCAAGACAAGCCAGCCTAGTGAAGGCGGATAGAACCGGCGAGCGCCTCCGCGCGCGCGGTAAGCATTTCTTGAGCCGTCGCCAAGGTCACCGCGGCATCGATCTCAACCATGTTGCCGGCGAGGGGGCGGAACTGGCCAACGGCTTCGCCTCCGAGCGGCACCAGCATGGCCGCGGCGAGCGCAGAGCTCACTTGGCAGCGGACGAGGGCGTTTCCATCCTCGACATCCAGGAGAATGTCGACCCCGCGGCGCGCGAGTTCGCGGCCGATGACGGTGGCGTTGCGATCAATCTTGGAAGCGATGGCGGTGCGCATAGTGTTTTGCCTTTCGAGCAAGGGTGACAGCCCAGGGGCGAAATGACCGACACTAGACGGCCCCGCGCGCCTTTGGGCGTGCGCCTTGGACATACGCGCGCGGCCCCTGGACAATGTGTTGCGTGTTCGCCGCTCACCGGATTGGCTCTCGGCTAGTGTTTCGGGCTTTCGACCCGCGATCAGAATGCGCTCTGTTGAAAAATCGGCAACGAAAATTTTGTCTGGAAAAGTCTAATACGAATACCCGACACGTTCCTGATTGGTGACGCTTCGCTTTCTTTCGCTTTTGCGCATTTGTCGATTTCTTAGCGTCGCACGACCATACAAAAAGTGCCTGTGCCGCAGTGGTTTCGGTGACTCAGAGATTCGCGCGCGGTCAATAACTTAGCTATAGTGAAGCGCATTCTCGGGAGGCGCTCATGAGAAACGCCAGGCCGTCGGAAGATCCAGCCGTTATTGCACTGAACAGAGTCCTTGCGGCGGGCGATGATGACGATGAGTACAACCTTGCGATCGCGATGCTTGAGACTTGCCCAGCTCTCACGGCGCAAGGTGTCAGAGCGAAGCGCAATCTCGAGCGATCGCGCCAGGCAGCCCTAGAGCAGGGCGATCGCCTCACGTTCGACGGGCGTATTATGATGCAGCGCCTTGCCGATAGCATTGACGAAGGTCTCTCACTGTTGACACGCGAAGCTTTGCGCCGCGCGCCGCGGCGTTCGCCCCCGGAGGGTGGCCACCCCACCCCCCGGCACCCCCCGACGCCTCGAGGTGCAATGGCCGCCGAAGGCTCCGACTAAATCTGAAAAATCCAAAAAGTCGCGGTCGCCGACGTGGGGTCTCGAAGCGGCACCGGTGATGAATATGAAGATATCTCACTACAATTCACCGGGCGAAAATCTCCATAGGTTCGCTGCAGAGGAGGCTTTTTGAGCGCGAAGGCGACGGAGGCGCGAATCACGTCAACGGGTGCTAGGCAGTTGTCATTCGTTGGAAACAACTCGAGGTATCAATGAAGCGACGACGTTTTCTCGCAATGATTGCCGTCTTGTCGCTCTCATCTGCGCATGCAGAGACGGTTAAGATACCTTGGCATGCCTCGGCACAATCCTCGCCCTGGATTCCCGGCAACGAATACATCGACGGCTGGTCGAAGAACTTTATGGACGGCACCGTCGAGGAAAAGGGCAAGGTGAAGGTCGAGGGCGAACTGCAGGCGGATATGATGCTGCCGCAAGGTGCTAAGGGGCCAATCCCCTTCGTTATTATGTTGCACGGTTGTGACGGGTTCGGCCGGGTTGAGAAAAAATGGGGGCGCGACTACGGAGGCAGATTGCTCGGAGCAGGCTATGGTGTTCTGCTGCTCGACAGCTTCGGCAGTCGGGGTTTAGGGCCCGACGGCGTCTGCTCGGATCCCAGCCAGTTGACCTGGGCGCGGCGCAGGGCCGACGATGCTTATGCGGCGCTGGACTGGCTCATCGAACAGAGGATCGCCGATCCCAAGCGGGTCTACGTCCTCGGCCGCAGCAACGGTGCTACCACGACTTTGATTGTCATGAACCGGCTGATTGGCGATTTGCACGAGCACATGTTCGCGGGCGGCTTCGCAATGCAGCCGTCCTGTTATTTGATGAAGAATGTCGAGTTCTATGCATCAGTCCGCCTCTTCCTAGCGGAGAAGGACGAGGCTACCAGTCCCGTCGTGTGCCGCCGGATGGCTGAAAGCAAGCGTGCCATCCCCGTGGAGACGATACTTTGGAAAGGGGCGTATCACAGCTTCGAAGACCACGAGCCCATCCACGTGTTCCATGGCTATCACATCGGATACAATGCTGCGGCAGCGGAAGGCACGATCAAAGCAATCATTAGTGCCTTGAACACCGCCGGCAAAACCGAGAAATAAGCCGGTCTGCCCGATGATTTCAGCAGACTGACAGTCGGCATGGCCATCGGGAACGTCGGCTTCTCCCGTGATTCTAGGGGGAATTGATGAAGCGCTTCGTTGCGGGGGCGGATTGTAGACAGTCGGCGTTATTGCCCGAATGCCTCGGCGATTTCATTGACGAGAGCAGCCCTGTTCGCGTGATCGACGTGTTTGTCGACACGCTCGATTTGGCCGAGATGAGCTTCGAGGGAATGGCGCCGGCGGCAACTGGTCGGCCGGCGTACCACCCGTCGGTTCTCCTGAAGCTGTACATCTATGGCTATCTGAACCGGGTGCAGTCGAGCCGGCGGCTGGAGCGCGAGGCCGGGCGCAATGTCGAGGTCATGTGGCTGCTGGGCCGGCTGGCTCCTGATCACAAGACGATCGCCGACTTCCGTAAAGACAATGGTCTGGCGTTACGCAAGGTATGCGCGCGCTTCGTCGAACTCTGCCGTGAGATCGGCCTTCTCACGACGGCGAGCGTCGCCATCGATGGCAGCAAGTTCAAAGCGGTGAACAACCGGGACAGGAACTTCACCCGGACGAAGGTGGAGCGGCGACGCGCCCAGCTGGAGGAGAGCGTCGCGCGCTATCTCAGCCAACTTGACACGGCCGACCGACAGGAGCCGACGGAGGCGCTGGCCGCGAAGGTGACCAGGCTCACCGAGAAGCTAACGAAGCTAAAGGAGGAAATGGGAAAGCTTGCCGTTTACGAGAAGCAGATGCTTGCTTCGCCTGACCAGCAAATCTCTCTGACC
The DNA here is from genome assembly GCF_009720285.1 of Bradyrhizobium sp. BR2003. NCBI lineage: Bacteria > Pseudomonadati > Pseudomonadota > Alphaproteobacteria > Hyphomicrobiales > Nitrobacteraceae > Bradyrhizobium > Bradyrhizobium sp. BR2003. The sequence goes on along the minus strand of NZ_SMYJ01000012.1, from coordinate 18,995 downwards.
GATCCCGACAGTCGTTCGATGGCGACGAGCGGCCGCGGGTCTGGCGTCGTCGGCTACAACGTGCAGGTCGCTGTGGATACCGAGCATCATCTGATTGTGACGCATGAGGTAACGAACAGCGGCTCAGATCGGGTTCAACTGGCCAATATGGCAAAGCAGGCGAAAGAAGTGCTCCAGACCGAGGCGCTCGAGGCCGTGGCCGATCGCGGTTACTTCAGCAGCGTGGAGATCCTCGCGTGCCACGAGGCCGGCATCACGGTAACTCTGCCCAAGCCACAGACGTCGAGTGCCAAGTCAGATAGGCGCTTCGGCAAGCAGGATTTTGTCTATTAGCCTGAAGAGGACGCCTATCGCTGCCCAGCTGGAGAGCAACTGCCATATCGCTTCACCAGCGAGGAAGACGGCAAGCAGCTACGGCGCTACTGGACCACAGCCTGTCAGGCTTGTTCGCTCAAATCGCAGTGCACCACAGGACCAGAGCGGCGGATTCCACGATGGGAGCATGAGCATCTGCTCGACGCTGTGCAGCAGCGCCTTGACGCAAACCCACAAGCCATGCGCCAGCGTCGAGAGACAGTCGAGCATCCGTTCGGCACGATGAAGGCCCGCATGGGAGCCACACACTTCCTCACCAAAACGCTTCCAAAAGTAGCCGCTGAAATGGCACTCTCGGTGTTGGCCTATAATCTGACACGGGTCATGAACATCGTCGGAATCAGGCCGCTGATGGCTGCGATCGTGGCCTGAGACGAACCGATCCTGGCTCCTCACCGACTCCCTGGGACGGGCGTTTTTACACGGCCAAGTCCCGGAGCCGACATCGGCCTGGCCATTTGGCAAGGGGTAATTCTGGCTATACCCGCCCTTCCAGAATTGTGGCCTGACCCTATAAGATGCACCTCCCGACCCCAGGGTAAGATATGGCGCGGCCGTCAAAAACGAGAGGCAACAGGAGCGCGGTGAAAACCCGCAAGGCGAACTCTATGGGCGACCACAAAAAGCCCATTAAAAGTAAGCGCCGCATTTCTCCGATCTCCGATGTGACCAAAGAGTTGCAGGAGGCCCGCGAGCAGCAAGCGGCTACGGCCGAGATATTGAAGGTCATCGCCAGTTCAGCTGGCGAGCTTGGGCCGGTGTTCGAGGCCATGCTGAAAAATGCCGTGCGCATCTGCAGCGCCAGTTTTGGGACGCTGCTCCTATACGAAGGCGACAGGTTGCGGCGGGTAGCGCGAATGGCCGCGCAAAACGTGCCGCAATCGTATGCGCCCGACCAGGAAACGCCGCCACACTTCATCGCGCCGTTTGATGGGGCGCCTTCGCTGGGGCGCCTCGTCGAGACCAAGGCGCTGGTTCACATTGCCGATATTGCCACCGAGCATCCCGACGATCTGATCTACAAGGTCGCCGCAGCCCGCACCGTTCTGATTGTGCCGATGCTCAAAGAGAGCAAGCTTATCGGCGCCTTTGCCGTCTACCGCAAGGAGGTGCAAGAATTCAGCGACAAGCAGGTCGAGTTGCTGGAAAATTTTGCGGCACAAGCCGTGATCGCCATCGAGAACACGCGGCTGCTCAAGGAACTGCGGGAGCGCACAGATCAAGTAGCCGAGCTTAATCGGAGCCTCGAAGCGCGGGTCGCCGAGCAAGTCGAGGAATTGGGCCGCATCGGACGTCTGAAGCGCTTCCTCGCTCCACAACTGGCCGAACTGATCGTCTCGCAGGGAAACGAGAAGATCCTCGAAAGCCACCGCCGCGAGATCGTGGTCGTGTTCTGCGATTTGCGCGGCTATACCGCCTTCACCGAGACCGCCGAGCCAGAGGAGGTGTTGAATTTCCTGCGCGAGTATCACGGCGCGCTCGGGCCGCTCGTCAGCCAGTTCGAGGGGACGCTCGACCAGTTCTCCGGCGACGGGATCATGGTGTTCTTCAACGACCCCGTACCGATCCCCGACCCGGCTCTGCGCGCGGTCGATATGGCCGTCGCGATGCGCGAGGCTGCGTCGTCGCTGACCGCGGCCTGGCGCGAGCGAGGCCGTGAGTTGGGATTTGGCGCCGGCATCGCGCAGGGTTACGCGACCTTGGGCCAGATCGGATTTTCCGAGCGCTTTGGATATACTGCGATTGGCACCGTGTGCAATGTGGCGGCACGGCTGTGCAGTGAGGCTAAGGACGGCCAAATTCTGCTCAGCCAGCGCGTCAACGTGGCTCTCAAAGGAAGCGTAGCCACTGAACATCTTTGCGCAGTTTCGTTGAAGGGGCTCACCCAGCCGATCGTGACCTACAACGTGCCGCTCACGGCTAGCCAACCGGCGCTCCGTGTTATCGATGGGGGTAATCATTGAACGGCCAGCCAGCGGGGGAGTCCGGCCTTGGCCCTTAGCTCACGGTCCTTCGGACGGTCGGAATGCTAGTTCGCGGATGCAGAGCGGACATCGTTTAGCCGGACCAGTGCTGACGCGTTCATACTTTCCGCTTTCTCGATTCACTTTGTGACTACATTTCGCCGTTACACTTCAATCTACGGACGCAACGCCGCTTCGCCGACGGCACACACCGCGCGCATTCGCGCAACCCACACCAACCCCGTCGGCGAAAATGTCGTATCCCACCAAATACGCCCGTCAGTACGATTACAGCTCGTACCAGAACGCGAACCCGAACCGGCCGCTGCCGGCGACGAAGGTCAACGCGGACCTCAATGCGGTTGTGCAGTCGACCACCGAAATCGTGGATTTCCTGAAGGGGATAGCGCGGGCTGATGGCGCGATCGCGAACGGCGCCGTTGGCTACGACCAGCTCTCGCCGAACTTGCAAAGCGCAGGGATCGCGCCGGCGGACGCATGGGTTTCGTCGAAGGATTACATCGTCGGCAACAGCGTCGTCACCGCGGGCGCGCTCTATCGGTGCGTTGTCAAGCACACCTCGACGGTTTTCGCGACCGATCTGGCGGCCGGCTACTGGCTATTCGTGGCCGACATTGCGTCGGGTCCACAAGGCCCGCAAGGCGTTCCGGGCGCCACGGGAGCGCAAGGACCTACAGGGCCGCAGGGAGATCAAGGCCCGCAAGGCCCCACCGGTCCCGTTCCTGGCTATAGCACGCGCGCCGTTGCGGCCGCGGCCACGATCTCAGCGGCTCTCAGCTTCATCGCGACGACTGGCTACGCGGCCGCCAACGATGGCGGAGGCGGAACCTACACGCGGTTGGCATCGGCGCCGGGCGTTGTCCGTAATTGGCATTTCCAGAGCGCCGACGGGGCATACTGGCAGTTGCTCACCAACGCCGTGTTGCCGCGGCAGGTGGGTGCAGTTCTGGATGGCGTGGCCGATGACACGGTCGCTATCCAGGCGTGGGTCGACTATTCGGCGACCTTCGGCGTCGTGGCAAAGGACCAGGCGGGCACGGCCGTCATCCCGACCGGCGTGATCAGCCTTTCGGCCAACACCAACGTGGCCGGCGGGAATCTGTTGACGCTGAAGCGGACGTCGAACGTCGTCGCGGCGGTGATGCAGGGGACGTCGGTCAGGAATGTCTCTGTGCGGGGTCTGAACTTCGACACCACGGCGGGCTTTTCGTCCACGTCCAGCAACACCATCGGCAACAGCTCGCAGACTTACACCGTGCCGGCGGGGCTCAATCTCATTGTCGGCAATTTCGTCCAGATCACCGCCGCCGGCGCGCCGACGAACTACATGATCGCGCAGATCACCGCGTATAGCGGCACGACGCTTTCCGTTACGGCGACTACGTCCGTTGGCGCCGGCTCTTACGCAAGCTGGCGGCTCGACGTTTACCCGTTGAACGGCGATCTGTCCGACAGCAATCATGCGCTGCGATTCCGAACCTGCACGAACGTAACGGTCGAGGACAACGTCGTGATCGGCCGCTTCTACAACGGCATCGACTTCCGGAACACGAACGGCATTTACGCCAACAACAATTCGGTGACAGGTCACGTCAACCGCGGGATCGCGGCGGAATCGTATACGTTCGCGATGAGCGACGTGAAGATCGTCAACAACGCCGTCGACGGGAATTCGTTCGCGCAGTACGGCATCGTGACGGGCGCGACTTCGTCCGGCGCTCTGGCGCAGATGGTTATTCATTCGAATAACGTCAAAGCGACGCTGTTTCAGGGCATATCGATGGGGGGTGCCGTCAGTAACTCGTCGATTAACGGCAACACTGTTGTCGTGACATCATCGGGGGCGAGCTGCATCCTGGTCGACAAAGCTGACGGGCTTGTACCGCAAAACAATACTGTCGTTGGCAATGCGACGAGCGGGGGCACCGCCGGCATCACCATCATCGACGCTCTCTACATGTCCGTTTCCGGCAACAGTACGGTCGGCGGGGTCAATGGAATCCTGATCAGCGGATCTGCGAACAGTTCAACGGCGTATATTTCGTTGACAGGAAACAAGGTCACCGGCGCGAGCAGCCACGGGTACAATCTTCAGGGCAGCGCGACGAATGCTGTGTTTGGCATCTCTCTTACTGGCAACCTCGCGATCGCCAATGGCGGATGGGGGTTCAACTCAAACGCAAGTGTCGGGTCTATTGTTGAGGTTGGAAACGTCTCGATTGCAAACACGTTGGGCGCCTACAACATCACGGGCGTGACGGCGCCCACGAATGGCAACATTTGACCTCGATGTTCGCTTTTGAGACTTTCGGGCAGCATAACCAGACAAGGCGCATCCGCCGGTTCGCCCTCAGCCTGAAACGTGACATCTCCGTTGGACGATATTTCCTTCAAGCTCGGCGAGCTCAGTGCCGGCCATACGATGATTGCGTGTAACATGATTATCAGGGCTTACTAGCATGAGCCAGATTGTCCAGTTCGAAGGGCAGACGCACGAATTTCCCGACAACTTCACCCGAGCCGATATTCAACGTGCGCTCGGTAATCTGGCCCGTTCTCCGCGATTGGCAGATGTGCCGACCTCGGATCGTCGTTTTCCGATGGCGGGGGGTGGCGGAGTGGTGGCGGCGCCTCAGCCCATCCCACCGCTGCCGCCTGGGGATACCCTCGACCGTAAGCCCGGCATGTTCGACGATCTCATCCCGAAGCAGCCAAACTCTACGCCGCGACCGGGAATGTTCGACGACCTTATTCCGCCCGCTCCGCCGAGCTCACAACGGCAACCGAAGCTCATTCCTGTCGATCACGATCCGTTTGCGGCCGATAAACCTCCGTTCGATCCGAAGCAGCCGTTTCAAGCGGTAGCTACGAAGCCTCCGTTCGATCCCGCACAACCGTTTCAAGCAACAACCGTTCCGCGGCAGCCAAAGCTTGTGTCAGTCGACCACGATCCGTTTGCGACCGCACCGGCGCTACCTGCGATCAGCGCCGCGCCCCTCACGCCCGGCGGGGTACCGATTGGCCCAAACGGCCTCCCGCGCGTCGAGATCGCGCCGTCGCGTGCTAATGGCCAGCCCAGCGCGCTGCATGGCCTGGCTGTCGGCACCCAAGGCGTCGGCGCCGGTCTGCGCGATATCGTCGCCATGCCGTTCGACCTCGCGGCTGGCGCGCAGAACGCGATTGCTGGCGGCCTGAACAAGATCCTCGGGCCGAACCTCGGCAAAATTCCCTACGCCACGCCTGCGTCGAAAATGATCGAGCATATTGCCGAGCCGTACTCGATCCCCGAGAGCGAGATGTCTCCCGGTGAGAAGCTCGGTTACAAGGTCAATCGGTTCGGTACGCAGGCCCTCGGTATTGGCTCCATGCTGGCGGCTCGCGCGCCGGCCGTGGCCGCGGCGGTCAAGCCGGCCGAGACGGCTGTCGGTCGCTTCTTCGACACCATGTCCCGTCCTTACACCGCGGCGCCGGCGCGCACGGTGGTCGGCGATGCGATCGGCGGCATGGGTGCGGGTGCGGCCGTCGATGCCGCGGAGAACTACGTGCCAAAGGAGGCCGTCGTCGGCGGCAAGTATCCGAGGATGGTCGCGGAAGCGATCGCGCCCCTGGCTGGCGGCATGGGAGCAAACGCGATCCAGGGCGCCGCCGAGGGTGTCGCGGGCCTGCTCCGAGGCATGGCCACAAAGGCGCTTAGTGGACCAACGCGGGAGATTCCGCTCAACCCGAACACGCGGGCGCCCTATCCGGAGGCTGCGATCGAGAAAGCGGCAAGCAGGCTCCAAGGCGCCGCCAGCGGCGCGCCGAAGGCGCTTGCGCAGGATATCCGCGAGAATGCCGCCGAGCTTCTCCGTCCGCCGGCGGGGCAGGTACCCGTGGACACGTCGGCCCTTCCGACCACAGCGCTCCTCTCGCGCGATCCGGGCTTGATTTCCCTCGAGCAGGGAGCTCGGTTGCGGTCGTCGCCCGACTTCGTCCGGCGCGATCAGAACGTCAAGGAAGCCGCCGCCGAACGCGTCGAAGGCATGCGCGATCCTGATGCGGACCTCAGTGCCGTGGTGCGGCGGGCAGGCCAGGCGCGCCAGGAACGTCTGGCCGTCGCTGATGAGCCGGTTCGGAACGCCGAGGAGCACGCCGCCTCGTTGGATCGCACCCAGCGGGAGGCGGGCGCCGCGTTCACGCCGATCGCGAACTCGCAAGCGCAGGCCAACGCTTCCCGCCAGCTCGACGAAGCGCTGGTAGATCGTACTTACGTGCCGGCGCGCACCGAGAAGAATCGGCAGTTCGACACCGCGCCGGGCCGCGCCGAGGAACTCCCGGCCGACGACATTTTCGCCGCTATCGATCGGGTCCGTCGGAACGCAAACGGCTTGGCGCCCGGGACGTTGCCGAACGACTTCATGCATCGCCTGGACGCGCTGCGGCCGCGGATCGATCCGGAGACCGGTGCGAACGTGGGCGGCCCCGGCACCGCGGGCGGCGGCGATCTGGCCGACCTGCGGAAATACATCAAGACGGCCCAGCAGCGCGCTCAGCAGTCCGGCAACTTCGATCTTGCCGACAACATCTCCGCTCTGGGGCGGGCGATCAATCGGACTATCGAAGCTGCACCAGGCTACGCAGAAGCCAATGCCAATTACGGCCAGTTCGCTGGCCGCTTTCGACCCGAGCCGAACGACGAGATGGCCAAGTTTACCCGGGAGATTGACCGCGGCGGCCAGCAAGCCGACGGCACGCTCAATCGTGGCGCGACGCCGCCGAGCGAGACCGCGAGCCGGTTCTTGAACTCGCCGGAGGCGGCCGCCACCTTGCCTCGGGCACTCGACGGCTCTCCCGCGGCGCCGGCGGCGCAAGCCGCAGTCCGTGACTACTATCGTTCGGACTTCGCCAAATCTGCCTTGAACCCGGATGGTACGATCAATCCCCGGCGGGCGCTCGCGTGGACGAACATGAACGCGGAGGTGTTGGCGCAATTTCCTGCGTTGCGGCGCGAGTTCGACGACCTTGTCTCGACGACGCAACGTGGCGAGCAACTGTCCGCGGAGGCGAGGGCAAACCTCGATTCTGCGCGCGCGACGCGCCAGGCAACCGAGGCAGAACTCGATCGTTCGGCCATCGGCACGCTACTCCGGGAGGATCCGCGCGACGTTGCCTCAAAGCTTCTCGGCAGCAAGTATTCCTCCGGCAAGAGGCTGGACGAGATCAATGCACTCGTCGGCCACGATGAGGCCGCACGCCGCGGCTGGAAGGCTGCGGTTGCCGAGGTGTTAGCCAATCGGGTTCAGGGGACGCGCCAAGTGGGCGAGACACCGGAAGTGCAATTCGCTCGCTTGGCAAAGGAGTTCAAGGACAACGAGGGGCTGCTCGCCAAGACGTTCGACCCCGAGGAGATGAGCAACTTGCGCCAGGCGCACAAGTTTCTGGAGTACTTCAAGGAGGCCGAGAAGCGGTCGACGGTCGGCTCCGACACCGCGGAGAAGCTGAGCATCCCCGGCGGCATTCAGCTGGCTATCCGTCACCTGTACGGCGACCTGAGAGGCGGCGGCGTAATCAAGCGATTCAAGCTGCTGCTCGACATGTTGCCGTCGAACAAACAGAACGTCGATGAGATCGTTCACATGGCTTGGTTCAATCCCGATGTGGCGGCGTACCTGCTCGAGCGGCCGATAAAGAATGCGGAAGTGCCAGGGCACAACGTCAACCTTCGCCGGCTCATTGCGGCGGCAAATGCGTCGCGCCAGGGCGACGCCGACTAGCTTCCAACGTTCGAGGGAAAAATGACCGTATTGACAGCATCAGACATAACCGAGCAGCAACGCGAGCTGGTGCGCTATATCGTGGTGCAAGGTAAGTCGCCGGAGGAAGCTGCTAATCTGGCCGGCTATCACCCGAAATCGGTTTACCGGACGCTGCGCCTGCCGGCCGTCGCCGCCGCCGTCTCGGAATCGATACAGCTCGACCTTGCCGCCGTCGGCGCACCGCTGGCGTACCGCGTTGCAAAATCGCTATTGCAGGATGAAAAGGTGAGCGCGCGCGTGCGCGCGGATCTGTCCATGAAGGTGCTTGACCGCGCAGGGCACATTACGCCGACTCGGAAGGATTTGGTCCCGCAGCAAAAAGCGTTGGCCGAAATGTCCCGCGAGGAGCTCGCAGCCTTCATCGAGCGCAACCAGGCAGAAATCGACAAGATCGAGGGGGAGTTGGCGTCTCGGGCGAAGGATGTCTCGGCTCAGTCGTCGACGGAGCCGGCCTTCCTTATCTGAGCGTGAGCCACGCATTGCCTGAGGAGGGTGAGTGAATCGAACGTCTCCAACAATTCTTGCGTGGCAGCTTTCCGCTAGTGAATTCGTCTAGCAACACCGAGAGCTTGCGCGACTGCTTCAAAGTGCGAGCGATAAGGGCTCTTGCGTGTAAGCAACCACAGAGTGCGACCAGTTGTCGCGACAGCGTTGAATCAAAAAAAAGCGATTTAAGTGAGCCAAACGTTATGGTTGGATAACGCTATTGATTATTACTTTAGATCTGAATTGATTATCTAAGCCTGACAAGTCGCTGAAACTTCGCCAAAGCTGATTTCACGTTGCAAGCTTCGTCGCGCACGAAGAGATTGCTTTACTTTGCTTGCCCGCTTCGACGCGTTGGACTAGTTCTGTCGTCACGTCTGAACGGTCTGTTTCCGTTGGGTTGAACCGGCGGAAAGCGCTCCGATGCTTGCTCTTTTTGGATGGCAAGTCATGGCACCTTCAGATGATGTCATTTCCATTGACGCTTCTTTGGCCAACGCGACTGCCGATGGCGACTATGTCATCCGTGGCTTAGTCGACCTAGCGAGGCGTAAGCTCGCAGCTTTTGCAGAATCTGAGACCAATCGCGTCGAAGCCCACAAGCTCTTTGGAGACTCCGAGCTACTGACTGTCTTTTTGGATCAGATGATCCGTGGCCAGTTCAGTATACCGGAGATCCGCGTCGTCGATACCTCGGTCCTGCCAACGGCGGACGGAGCCTACTTGCCGGCGATTGACCTGATCTTGTTTTCCGACCGGTTGCTCCATGAAGGCATGGAGGGACGGCTGGAAGATGTGCTGTTGGAGGAGATTGGGCACGCCATCAGCCAGCGCGTGAGCGAGGATGAGGTGCCGGGCGACGAGGGTTTCCTCTTTGCCGCGATGGTACGCGGCGAGCCCCTCGGGGGGCCGATTGGGGACGGCCGCGGGGCGGTTACACTGGACGGAATTGTCTACGCCGCCGAGTTTGCTACCGTCTCGGACAGCGGCGGTTTTGAAGGAAGTCAGCAGACCCTCAAGCTGGAGACGAAGGGCGGCGGAACGCTGACCTACTCATACGAGCACTTTACGATCCCGGATCGCTTCATTATCCGCTACGAGGGCAAGACTCTCCTGGACACCGGTTTTGTGGGCGGCGGTAGATCAGGCACAATTCAGATCCCGCAGGGGACTTCCGACGAAATCGACATCCGAGTTGCGACGGACGATGCGGGGACGGCCTGGAGCTACACCGTCACTGCCGAGGAATGCGACGACATTTCTCCTCTTACCATCGCCGCGGCCGGAGGCTCGTTCACTCATAACCCCACAACGGATAAGTGCGAGACGACGGGCACGGTTTCGGTCGGCCGCAAGGATGGAAGAGCCTCGCTTTTCCACGCCATCAACACGACGACGGAATACGACAAGTCGGCCATCGATATCAAGAACGGCACGATCTTTTCCGATATCGGCGGAGTCACGCAGTCGCTGTTCCAAGCCAACTTGTCTATCTCGCCGCAGACTAGATCGTCGGCTATCTCGGAGACAGGAACCGGTGAGTTCAAGCTTGCCGGCCTTGACGTGGACTTCAAATCGATCACGCTGCTTCAGAACGAGTTGGGATTCGATATCTCGTTCGTTCTACCGGACCAGGCGAGCGGGTTGCTCGTCCCAACCGTTTCGGCCGGAAAAAACGCCTTTATAATCGACAGCACTGGACCGCATTTTGCCTATGGCGGCAAAATATCGTTGCCCAATGCTCCAACGTTCAAGCTTTTGAATGTCGTCGACGTTGAAGCCAAGAATCTGTCCTTGGAATATCGCGCAGGAGAGGACGCGCTTCGCCTGCAGGGCAAGATTTCGTTCGACAGTTTCGCAAAGACGGTCGGCGGAATATCCAAGGTCGAAGCCGACCTCAGCGGGAATAACTACGTTCAGATAAATCATGACGCGCGCGTCGATCTTGTCGGCTCGCTCAAGGTTGGCCGTGACCTTGCTATGCCCAAGGGGTGGGGGCTTAGTGAAATCGAGCTCACGATCAACACTGTGACACATGAGATCGGCGGCTCGGCGACCGTCAGGACGCCATTTGGCGTGAGCTTCGGTGAGGGCTTGGCTGTCAAGCCATCGTTGGAATTTTTCACGAATCCATTCAGCCTCGATGCGGTCGGCGTCGAGCTCGACAACATCAACAAGCCAATTCCGTCCTATCCCGTATTTTTCTTCCAAGGTGTGCGGGGCAAAATCAATAACTTCGCCGAGAATAATCCTGCGGACATCGAGTTCAGCGGCGGCATTTCGGCAACTCTAGGCCCGCAGCGAGGAGGTAGTCGCCTGGCCCGGCTTGATCTCGACGGGAAGATCACTCCGAAGATGATCGAAGGGACGAGCAATCTCGAGCTCCTGACGATCGAGTTCGATGCATTCGGTAACAAGGTGGGACCGCTTTCGATCGCGAAGTCAACCGGAACGACCACGCTCGATTGGAGCGCCGGCCTAATGAAGCAGGTTGGCTCCTTCAACTTATTGGACGGGCTGGTCGTCACAAACACTACCGTCGCATTCGACACTGAGTTCAACTTTGGAACAGGCGGTGCTGCGACCGTCGGCATCCCGAACTACGTGCCTCTCTTCGGTGGCGCGCAGCTGGCGAACGCTAACTATGCAATCAAGTTCACGAACGACGGAAATTATTCGAACGACTTTGTCGCTGGCTGGGGCCAGATCACTATCCAGAAGCTTGGCTTCGAGATCGACGTTACTGCCGGCATCCGCGCAAATTTCGACGGAACCATGGTCAGGATCGGAGCCGGAAACCTTCCAGTTGTCGGCAGCTGGGACATCCCGGCATCGAAGGAGTACGTTCTGTTTGCGGCCGAATGGGATAACGCCGATCCCAGCGTGCAGCTTCTCGTAACGCTTCCGAACGGCACGATCATCACGGAAGATCAATTCGCTGCCAACAATATCGCAATTGTGGACGAGCTCTCGTCAGATACTCAACGGACCATAGTCGCCATCAATCCGGTCGAAGGCCGTTGGCACGTTGACGTAGACGACTCGACAGGGCTCGGCACGGTTCGCACGGAGGCGCTCACCGAAACGCCTGGCCCGACCTTCCGGTTTCTGACACCAGGCCTCGTCAAACTTTCGGATGGGGATGTTCGGATTGATTTTGAGTCCTTCGACCCAGATTCGGCTGCCAATATCTCCTTTTGGTACGACGACGACGATTCGGTAGCGGACGGGGTGTTCATCGGTTCGACGACAGAGGCCGACGGGGCAGGGAGCTTCGTTTGGGACACAACGTCGGTCGCGGCAGGTGACTACTTCGTTTACGCGCTCGTCGACGACAACGCCAACCCGATCCTAACCCAGTTTAGCTCGGAGAAAGTGACGGCCGGCTCATCGGTTGACCTAGCGGCCACGATCACGGCGGGGGTGGCCTCTATCACCCGGGGCGATCAAATCACCTACACGGTAAAGGTTGAAAATCTCGCGTCGGTGGCGGCGGCGGGCGTCGTCGCGTTGGTGAACTTGCCGGCGGCTGCGGCTTTCGTTAGCGCTTCGATCACTCCGTCAACCGTAAGCGACGGGGAGCTAACGTTTGCGTTGGGTGATCTCGCGGCGGCAGGCGTGACCTCGATTGAGATCGTGGTTGATACCGACGGCGTCCCTACCGACCCGACGACCCTGACCGCCGACGTCGTCGTCATTGCCGACACCTACGACCCCGAACCGGCAAACGACGGCAATTCGGTCGGCGTCCTCTCCACGCCGCCGGCTCCATCGCTTGCCGATCTGGTGGTCACCACCCTTGATCCACCTGACGCATTGGCGCTGAACGAGCCGTTCTCGTTCGAGGTTCAGATCACAAATCAAGGTGGGGCGCCGGCTACCGGCGTCATCTTCTCAGAATTTATCCCCAATGCGGGCAATCTCAGGCTCAACGGGAGCGGTACGCTGTCCGCGACTGATACGTATCAGCTCGGGCTGGGCACAATCGCTCCTGGCCAGACCGTGACAGTAACAGTTAGCGGACTGGCGCAGGCAGCTGGGCCGTTGCTTTCAAGTTCGTCGGTGCAGGCGAATGGGGAGTCGAACTCGACTGACAATGAGTCGGTTCGCGAGCTCAATGTCCAGAGCCTCGGCCTGGAGTCCGCGGATCTATCGCTCACTGCGAACGCAACTCTACCCGACGACAATGATGTCTCGACACTCACGATATCCCTCAACAACAGCGGGCCGGGCATCGCGAGCGCGATCAAGGTGGCGGTCGATACCCCGGACGGCGTCCAAGTTACCGGAATTTCTACCGTGCAAGGCAGCTTCGATCCGGCTACGGGAATTTGGGATCTTGGCAACGTCCGGGACTTTCTATCCCGCGATCTCGTTCTAACTCTCGATAGCTCGGCCGCCCTCCAAGGTGCGCACCACGTCACGGCTGAGTTGATCGCGGTTGACGAACCCGATCCCGATTCGACTCCAAACAATCACGTGAAGACAGAGGACGACATTGTCGTGGTCGACCTTGGCTTCTCGACTCTACCAGACCAGCTCTATACCGAAAGCGGACGGATCGGCGTACTGGGACAGACTAGCGACGGCCAGCTCGACTTCCTCGAATTCAAGGGTAACACACTAAGCCAAAGCCACCTTGGCGGTGCGTACTGGCCGGTGAAAGCGGACGTCGATTACGACGGCGATGGCCGCATTGACCTAATTACGCAGGACGCATCCGGTCAAATCGACCTCCTTTTTTCGAACGATCAGGGGGCGATCGAACGAAGCCTATTGCTGGATGGCCAGTACTGGAACGTCGTCGGTGCCGGCGATTTCGACGGCTCCGGCCGGATCGCGATAGCGACGCAAAGCGACGCCGGTGAGATCGATCTTCTTTACTTCACCGGCACCCAGCTCACCGAGAGCGCTCTCCTTCGCGGCCGTTACTGGGACGTGGTCGGGACAGCGGATCTAAACGGGGATCGGAAGGCCGACTTTGTTACTCAGGACACAAAGGAGGATGGAGGTCAGCTGGACCTGTTGTTCTTCAACAATTTCGATCTCGTTGGCAGCGCATTAACGCCGGATAGTTACTGGACGGTGCGGGACGTAAGTGAGACAACCCAGGTTGGGCGGTTTCTCGCCACCACGCAGGATCCTGTCAGCGGTGCCATCGACCACCTTCAGTTCGAGGGCACGACTCTCACGGCGTCGCTTTTGGAGGAGCCGGGCAGTCACGAAGGCTTAAAAGTTGTCGCTAGCTGGGGCGTGTCGAACGAGTTCTGGAACATCTAGACTAGTGAGTGGCGGCAAAAACAGACCTATTGCGTCAGCTGCTTGTCTTGTTTCGCAGGCAATAGTTGATGACAACGAGCACGCCTGCAATCGCGGATCCGCTCATATTGGAGCCGCTTCGCCTCTAGAAATGCCTAGGCTCCCCTCGCAACCTTTGGTCGAGCGTAAGCGGGGTTCTTACGGTTGTTTGGTCGGTGGGCCCAGCTTGGAAATCGCGAGCTTTTGCTTCTCGCTGGGCTCGCTGGAATCTGCTTCGTTAGGCAATTCGAGAAGCTGTCTTGCAAAAGGCTCGGGGGATTCTTTTCGTGTCTGCGTCAACCACGACATGCGAAGAACTTCGGACAGCTTGCGGAAATTACGAGCGATGATTAACAGTTGAGATTGCGTGTAACCTTCATTGCGTTGCCATTCCGACGGTTCTTTCAGTCGCCATTCGGTACCTGAAACCGAGCTTCTGTTCGGATGCATGACACCATGTGCCAACCGATTTCGAACCGAGTTGTACATGATTGCTTTGTTGCGGCCGGCGGCAATAAGATCCAGCCAGTGTTGATCGAGTTTTGGCGGCTCGGATGGTGGCAGCCAAATGTGCGTAGTGCCGCCTGCTGTGTCGAGTGCCGCGCTGAATAGATCAGATCTCGCGGAATAGCTTTTAGGTGAAAAGAACAGTTCCTTCGCGATGTCGTAGTGCAGGCCCGTGCAAGTCGCGAACCATATGGACATTCCATACTCGACTTCGCCCCAAGCTGCCATCGCTTTGCCGAAGGCAAGATAGAACTGGTCCATTGGATGAAGGTCAGTGGGCTCGGCCATTTTGGTCTTTAAGCTGTTTCAACGCGACTCGGATTGCACGCTTACGTTTTCGAGTATCTGCAGGCAGGGACGAGCCAATATTAATCCTCCGACTATTGCAATTTCTTGCTCGATCAGCGTGCGCTTTAGTTGTCTTGCGATCCAGGTGAACAACTCGGTAGGCACTTGTCTTTCGGTCGATAGCCTCACCAGCCGGGGACGCGGCTTGGACCGCACAGTCTTCGTGTCGCGGCTTCGTTGGATCTGACGATGCGTTTCCGCATTCTCGCTCACCTATTGGATCAGAACTGTGGGCTTCCCGCTCAACCCGACGTCGACCAAGCCGGTGGATCTTCTCAAGGACGAATGCCTCAGCTTTCATCAACCATCAAGCGGCCGCAAGGGCCGGGATATTACGGAGACTGAAGTGTGAGAACTGGTTCACAAACGGCCGGCCGGCCGGCTGCTAGATCGTGCC
Organism: Bradyrhizobium sp. BR2003; assembly: GCF_009720285.1. Lineage (NCBI taxonomy): Bacteria > Pseudomonadati > Pseudomonadota > Alphaproteobacteria > Hyphomicrobiales > Nitrobacteraceae > Bradyrhizobium > Bradyrhizobium sp. BR2003. The sequence continues at coordinate 3,804 of NZ_SMYJ01000012.1, read as the reverse complement.
GCGCTGGGGATTTCAGGGGCCCAGCGTCTAGGGCGCCGCCGGGACACGATATTTCGAGCCCGACGGCGTCGTTTTTGGCGACGATCAGCAGGAGAGCCAAAGTCGCGGTGGCGCCCGCACGCTAACGCGGATGGGCGTGTGAAAAGCGATTGCAGCGGAGGGACTTCATGAGCGTTCCCCAGGGTATCAAAGACTTTATCTCGTCTCAACGCCCGAACCTTGTCTGCAATAAGTGCATTGCTGATGCGTTGGGTTTACGAACGATCCGGCGCAGATCACGAGTGCGCTCGCCACCACAAGTGATTTCGCTCAAGAAGAAGGGACATGCTCATTTGAAAGAGCGAAAAGAAGGTGATCCGTCGTACATGAGGCCGCTCTTAGAGGCTAAAGGGATCATCGCTCTTGCTGTCGTTGCGCCTGGTTTTATCCGCGGGGTTTATTATGCTCTGCGGTCTCGCCGACTGAACATGCGTCGAAATCCTCGCGGCAACCGCGGTAATTCATCATCCGGCTTCGGCCTATTACACTTCGGGCAGGGCGCGCCAGCGCCGCCACACCGGCAAGCGTGATTGCCAGTCCACGGTTGGTCCGGATGGTTCTCGCAGACCCAGCCAGTATCGCCGCAAAGGATGCATGCTGGCTCAGTCATCGCTCAACTCAAAGAGCTCTTTGACTTCGGTCAATCGCAGTTTCGTACCGGCCGGCACGTGCTCCAGGAGAATGTATCTGGTGTCGACTGCAATCCGGTCGCGCCGGATGTCATCTTGCTCGGCGTGATATGCCAGCATGTCCGCTGCGGATTGGCGGGCGACCTCCAGCGGGATCTCGATCGACTTTCGGATGATTGTAACGGACATGCCCGCGAAATAGGAATTCTGTGGCGGATTTGCCAGTCGGTCAGGTCGTGACGGTCGGGGGAAAGATGGGGAACAAGAAGATGGACTAGCTACTGGCTCGGCTTGAACGTACCGAACGGCTGGAACAACCGCGATCAGCTCAGGACTAACCACGCTGACACGATTATGATGCGCCGCTGGGCGTCCTCGTCCGATCCGGTGGAGAGAGCGGCGTGTGAAGCGTATCGCCATCGTAAGAATTACGAATGGAAGAACTTTTACGCACCGGCGATCGCCGTCGTGGTTCTCCTTGTCCTATTTAGGGCATTTGTATCCAGCTGATCTTTGTCCGCGCGGCTCACCAGGCTTGCTGGCTTGCATCTGCGATGGCGCCCGTTTCCTAGCCGAGACCGATCATTTGGCCTCATCCGAGCAATAGGGCGGCTCAGGACCCTACAAATGCGGCCCTATAAAGCCAGAGAACGGCGATCCCGCCCAAATGCCACGCCAGGCGGCTTGCGCCTTGTATCCGCTAGTCTCGTTGTTCCGGCCGTTCCGTAGATAGCAAATTCGGTAAGGGCGCCATACGCGGCCGGGACGGATCGGGCAGGTTCTCCTCTTCCTGACTTTCCTCAAACCGGCGATGCCGTCTGCTCGCAATGAGACCGACGAGCACCATCAGGAAACCCGCTGCAATCAAGAGAAGCCCGATGACGTGTTCTTGACCGACGAAGAAAGCACTCAACGGCAAAACCTCCTGCGATCTGCCGCGGCTCGCGAGCTCTACTTGGCAACGTTTATGACTTGCGGCTTCTGAAGAGCCTGCAATTGGAGCTCGACGTTGTTCACGCGGGCGTTGACCTCGGCGATCAATTTGTAGGTCCGATCAAGCTCCACTGACTGCTGGTCGAGACGTATTTTTTCTATTCTGCGCAATTCAATCAAGGCCTCCGTGCTTGCTTCGCCCAGCTGTCTCCGCTGCACCTCGGATAATCCGATGGAGATAAAATTAAAAATGATGGCCGCGATGATGAGAGCTCGCGTGGAAATCCTCATGGGCTATATCCCTGAATTGGCTGAAGTCGCCCAACTACTTTAGTCGATACTTCCTGCCATTGGTGTTTGGGTCGGTATTGTCGCTCGTAGAGAACATCAAGATCGGCACTGTTTCATCGGATCGCCGATACAGCTTATAGAGTCCGCGCCCTTTTGCAGAAATATCCTGCGGATCGCTGTTTGCCGGACCCAAAGGCTCACCATCCTCGTAAAGACGAGCAGACGTCAGTTCGGCAATGGGATATTTGACAACAACCACGTAGGCATGGCCTTGCCAAAGACGGAAGGCCTGCCGAATTCTCGGGTCCGGCGGCTGCTGCGGGATCAGGTAAAGGAAGCCGCTGGCAGCCAAGGCGAATAGCGTTGAACCAACCGTCACCCGTGTACTAGAGGAAATGCTGGAAACCTTACGGAACAGCACTCTTCTGTACGCCTTGGCTATTGAGTCCTCCATTCTCAGACGTGCGCCGTGTGCTGCCATAGAGAAGGTAAGACTCCGATAACCCCTGTTCTCGGCCTTCACGAAAACCCATCCGATATGCGGCCACAACTGATAGCGCCAGGAGCAAAACCGATCCCGCAATGAGGATCATCAATGTCGCTGTCATGGGGAAAACAATGGTTGCGCCGCCCAATATTGACAACGAATATAACGGATGAGAGAGGTTTGGAAATAGTGCTAAAGCGACGTTTTCATAAGAGTGGCATCTTATCCATTCGACTACCGTAATATTACGGGTTTTGTATAGTGGAGTGAGCCGATGAGCGCGCGTGCGGTTGCTCGGAGGGAATTGCGTTTTTGGTTTTCGATGCTGATTGGCCTTTCGCCAATCTGGTTGGTCGCTGCGCTTGTTATCTTCTTCAGATGGTAGCCGGCCACAGGATTAGACAGGGCCTGTTGCATGATCAGATTTGGTTTGCTCGGGTGCGGGCGTATCGCCAAGCGTCACTCGGATCTCCTGGGTGGCAATCACGTCGAGGGAGCGAGCCTGGTCGCAGTCTGCGATCCGATCCGCGCGCGCGCCGATGCGGTTGCCGGGAAGTTCGGCGTTCCGGCCCATTACGACATGGACGAATTTCTGGCGCGGAAGGACATCGATGCCGTCGCCGTGCTGACGCCGAGCGGGCTGCATCCCGCGCATGTGATCGCCTGCGCCAAGGCCGGCAAGCACATCGTGGTTGAGAAGCCCATGGCGCTGCGGCTGCAGGACGCCGACGACATGATCCGGGCCTGCGACCAGGCCGGCGTCAAGATGTTCATCGTCAAGCAGAACCGCTTCAACGTGCCGGTGGTCAAGGCGCGCGAGGCGCTCGACGCCGGCCGCTTCGGCAAGCTCATCCTGGGGACGGTCCGGGTGCGCTGGTGCCGCGACCAGGCCTATTACGACCAGGACGATTGGCGCGGCACCTGGGCCTATGACGGCGGCGTGCTGACCAATCAGGCAAGCCACCATGTCGACATGCTGGAGTGGTTCTTCGGCGACGTGGTGAGCGTGCATGCGCGCGCGGCAACGGCGCTGGCCAATATCGAAACCGAGGATACGGCCGTCGCAACGCTGAAGTTCCGCAACGGCGCGCTCGGGATCATCGAGGCGACCACTGCGGCGCGCCCGACCGATCTCGAGGGCTCGCTCTCGATCCTGGGTGAGAAGGGCACCGTCGAGATTTCGGGCTTCGCGGTCAACCAGATCCGGCACTGGCGCTTTGTCGACGAGCTGCCGTCGGACAAGGACGTCGTGGAGAAGTTCTCGGTCAATCCGCCCAACGTCTACGGCTTCGGCCATCAGGCCTATTATCACCATGTGGTCGATTGCCTGGAGAACCAGCGCGCCGCGCTGGTCGACGGGCTCGAGGGCCGCAAGAGCCTGGAGCTGATCTCGGCCCTCTACGAGTCGATCGAGACCGGCGAGGA